>JBPYDQ010000972.1:0-5890 GCA_051986135.1 Terriglobales bacterium
TGCTCCCCGTTTCCACCAGCCACAAAACCTAAGATTCTGTCCACCAAGTCCATCAATTGTCGAATTTGGCCGGCAATGATGGCGCCGTGCTCCTGGATCTCTGCGGGTTCTTCTACGACACCATCAAGGATGTTCTCGGCCGCGGAAAGCATCACCGCGAGCGGCGTGCGAAGTTCGTGCGAGACACCGGTGACGAAATTCATCTGCAGAAAGGCGAACCGCTGCGCCCGCTTGGCGGCCAGCACGACAAGAGCGACACTGGTCGCAAGGAATACAAGAACGGTCAAACCGCCAAAGAAATTGGTGTGCCAAACGCGATTCACGACAGTTTCGAGAGAACCGGCTCGGCGCTGCACTAACAGGGTCCAGGGCGGAACGGCGCTTGCGCTGTACTGGATGACCGGGAACCACGCCGGTCCAGACAGATGCGGCCAATCACCATGTGCGGGCTCCGCCTTCTTCAATGACTCCCAGGGGCTTTCGGCGTCGTCGGGCGGAGGGCCGAACAGATTTAGGATGGAATCGTAAGCGTTGGAGCCGTCGCCGGGGAAATCGGAATCGGAAGAGTAAATAATATGTGGCGGGTTTTTCGCCACAGTGACCGCCAGCCTGTAGTCAAGGCCCAGTTCTCCCGCGAAATAGCGGCTGGCCAGGCGCGGCAGAACGACCCGCTCGATTCTGTCGGTATCTAGGATAACCACAATCCAATCGATTCGACCTTCCTCTTCTGGTTGGTCCTGACTTTTGTGGTTCCAGGGATGAGCGTGATGTACGAGAGGATGTACGATGGCTGGGATCTGCTCATCGAACTGCCATCCGGTTCTGCCGTAGTTCGAGGTGGGGAAACGACGCCCCTTTCCAGCCTGACCAGGAGTGTGGAGTGGATTCCTTAGTTGCCATGCGTTAAGCGCGACTTGGAGGCTCTCCGAGCGTTCTCGTAAGCGCTCGAGAAGAGACACCAGAGATCCCGGTGCTGTGGCTATTTCGATTCGAGCGAGCCCGGGATCGAGAACGTGGAGCGTCGGCGTCGTTGCGTTGCTGGTCTCCCAGATGTAAATCTTCGATACTAGAAGAGGGTCGGCATGGATGTTCTCGATCGACCCTTCTTGTCCTTCTCTTTTGGCCCACGCTGAGTAGCGCTGCAAGTAATCGATCCAGATATCGTGGGCACCCGAATCCGGGCCAACTTGTAGAGCGACGCAGATCGCCGAGATTTCGCGGTAAAAATCGAGGCTCCACTGGGTCATGCGGGCTTCGAGATCGCTCCGAACCCGCACCTTCATGGAAGTGTCGATTTCCCTGACCCAGCGATACTGTATGGTCGCCAGAATTGCGAAAAGCGCCGCGATTCCAAGCAAAACGCCGTTCCACCTCAATGCGGCTCTGCGCGCGGCACCCGGACGTGGATCGCCTTCGAAAATCCTAGCAACCCCACGCCAGTATTTCTGGAGACGTGCCATCATAAAAACTTTTTATTTTATCTCACTGGAACTGTTGCTAGCCAGAGTGACGCTTCAGAGAAGAGAAATCCGCCCCGCATCGCGCACGAGGGACCCGTAACGCATGTCGATGCCCGTGCGGAACGAGCCAGGCGACAGATCAGGTCCAGCGCGGTGGCCACTTTGCGGGGCCATATCGTGGTGATTCTACGGCAGTTGTGCAAACAGATGACCTAAAGCTTCCTCTCAAAATGACAACCAGTGAGCAAAAAGCGGTACTACGACTCTAGAGTTGCGGTCTTGCACATCAGGTGAAGCTGCTTTCAAGTCGCCTTCAGCAAGGGGCCTTCCATGTCTTGCCGCACCGCTTGCATTTGTGCAGTCTGATTACGTCCACGTGAATAACTTTACCGACACTTGAAGGTACAGTCATTGCGGTGGCGCAACAAAATAGATAAGAGAATTTACATTGCAGGCGAGGTTTAATCCATTTCTTGCGCCCGCGAGATCTCCTCTAATGCCGGCACGTTCAAAATAGTCAGAACTTGGCGCTTGTTCTTGACAATTCCCAACTCCTGCCATTGGCCCAAGAGCCGGCTAACGGTGAACAGGGTCATTCCGGTGAGTTGGGCCAAGTCTCTCTGTGTCACTCCGATTTCTACGTGACCATTGGTTCGTTTTCCAATCTGATTGACCAGTCGCACCAATTGATTGACCAGGCGGGGAGCCGCTTTCTGGGTACAAATTTCACGAAATCGGACCTCGAGTTGGTTGAGGGTGTACAGTAGGGCGCACGAGATATTCCGACCCAGCGCCGGAAAACGATTCGCCAACGCTTCGAATTGACTGGCCTCCCAAACCAGCGCGGCGGAGAACTCCATCGTCTGAGCAGTTGAGCGGTGCGAGTGATTCGGGAAGCATTCGGCGCAAAGACTTTCGCCTGGTCCCACCAACCTGAGGATGACCTCCTGTCCTTGTGGACCGGTCTGCGAGAGCTTCACACAGCCAGAAGTCAGCAGGATTACCTGCTTGACGGGGTCACCCTCGAAGTAGATTTTCCGGTCACGCAGGTAGGTGCGCTCGTGCGCAGCAGCGACTATTTTCGAGCAGTCCTCGGGGGAGATTTGGGAGAACAAATGGAAGTCGCGGACCAATTCCATCCTGAGCCTTGCGATGTCATTGAAGTTACTGGCCCTAGAACCCAGCGGCCTTGTGTATGGCACTTTGCTGCTTGTGGTTTCCACTTTCCCTCCTTCACCTCATAGGCAAATTTGGGCAAAAATGGTCGGAGCGCGGACGCCATGAAGCTGCAAGCGAGCTATTCAATAAGTGAAACTCGGCGCAAAAAATATGCCTGGAACAACAGGTAGGGTTAGCACAGCCCCCAACGCCCATTTCTTCAGCAGCCAACGCAACAGTTTTCCGACCCGACCAGGAGGTGACAAGGGGAGGGGGACGTCCTGTCCTCTTCTGGAGCCCCAAATTCTGGACCCAAATTGTCACTATTTATCCTGGGTATAGTTGCGCTAGCGCAAAGAAACTGCGTAACTGAGAAAAAAAATTAAGCCCAATTTTCTTTGGTGCACCGCAAAAACTGAGTCTCCTCTGGCTACGCGAACGCTGAGCAGCGAACTCGTAAAAACATTTCTCAAGCGGGGCGTGAGCGGCGGATCTTCTTTTGTTCTTTCGCTTTCTGCGTGCGGGCCTTCGCCCCACTCCGAGCTCTTTTTCGGAAAGAGCGAGCGGTAAATGGCAGGTGACGGGGTAGGTTCGCCCGTCGAACTCCTCGGCGCGGCGGGCAAGATCGCGATTCCCCGTAATGTTCACCGGGCTGAGCCATCGTTGGTCAGAGTTGCACTCTGTGTGCAGATGGCGCCAACCACCACTTTGCCGAAGTTGATCGATTCCGGTGTGTACCCCAGGGCCTAGTCTTCCCCAACTCCCTTCAGCGCGGTCGTCTGCGAAGGGCTTCCCAGCGAATTGTCCTTCAGCGTCACCGCTCCCGTCCGCGTGCCCTGTGATGTGGACGTAAAGGTCGCCGTGATGGTGCAGCTCTGCCGGAAACTCAAACTGGCTGGGCAAGTGTTGGTCTGCGCGTAATCGCCGCTGGCCGTGATGCTCGTGAAGCTGACCGGGTGCCCGCTCACACTCGTGACCGTCGCTGTCTGTGGTGGGCTCATCGATCCGATCGGCAGCCGCCCGAAGTCCAGACTGCTCGCCGAAAACGTCAGTGTCAGCGGTGTATACACCTCGGCATCACTCGTCACTACACAACAGATGGTCTGCGGTTTGATCCCCCCGCTTTCCAGCGCCCGTCCTGTACTCAGCAGCGTCATGTAGTGATATGCCAGGGACCTGTTCAGACCGTTCGTCGGAGTGAACGTACCTGCGGTTTCGTTAAAGATATCCACGTTGTTCGTCGGAATGTACGCCGTGCAGAGTTTCCCCCAGCTGATTGACACGATTCCTCCCGGCACTACTACGGTTCCATTCCCTAGCAACGCCGCGGCATGCGCGTACCGCCCCGTTCGACATATTTCTGGTCGGCGTCTACACGTTTGTGACGGGGTCGTAGAAAACGACAGCCGTTTTGCCGGGGCTAGGTAATTGGAATTTCAGGGCCTCTGCTGATATCAAGGGCGTTCGGCTGGGCGTTCCTCCAGCTGCCAGCACTTTCCCGTCGGCAAGCAGCGTCGTCGTGTTTTGGTACCGGCCCACGTTCGTGCTCGCCGCAGTGCTCCACGTACCCTTCGTGGGATCGTAAAGTTCGCAGGAGCGCGAGAGAGCACCGCTCAACAGACCTCCCACCACGAGCACCTTTCCCGTTTTCAACAACACCGCAGTGTGGTACGCGCGTGCTTTGTTCAAGCGGCCTGTGCTCGACTAGCTGTTCGAGACTGGGTCATGGATTTCGCTCGTGCCCTCGGCCAAGGTGCAGTCCCTTGGACCGCAGCCGCCCGTCACCAGCACTTTGCCGTTCGCTAGCAGCGTGGCTGTTTGATTAGACCGCGCCACTGGCATCGAACCCGCTCGGCTCCACGTCCCGGTCGTCGGGTTGTACGACTCGGCGCTAGCAAGAGTCACGTTGCTCAAACCAATTCCGCCCGTCACTAATACCTTCAAGCAACCCCACCTGGAGTGCCTTGCACCCGAACAAAATTCTGCTAAGTCACTGATAGACCGTGGAGATTGGAATCGGCTGCCGGAGGCGTGGCCGAATCCCCGATAAGCCCTGGGGTGCGAAATTGGCCATCCTTATATCAACCCTTGCGCGGTTTTCCGTAATAATCGTAATAATAAGGATGGCCAAGAGCTAATCGAGCTGACGTTCGTACGCTCCCCGGTCGCAACGGGGTCTGACCATGTCCGTGTCCTCTTTGTCGGGCCGCGGCATGCCGCGTTGATCGGTCTTCAGCACTACGCCGAGGTTGTTGGTACAGCCAGCCGGGTTGCCCGAATCAATGGCTGGGCTTCCGCTGGGCAGAGCCATCGTCTGTGTGGGTCCGCCGTTGTTTTGCAGCGATCCAAGATTGAAAAAAGTGATACCGTTCATATCGCCAGGGCCGCTAAATTTGCAGGTGCCGTCGCTGCTCAGGTTGTAGCCATGTCAGGTCATGGTGCCAAAGCAGTTTCCGCCGGAAGAACCGCGGGAGACGATGCTGTTCTGAATTATCACCTTTATCAACGGGCCGCCGGCCTTATAAATGCCGCCGCCAGACTTGCCGCTATTCCCAGCAACGGTGGTGTTGCTGATTATCGCACCCCCTGCCGTATAGATACCACCACCGCGACCGAAACCGCCAGAACCGACAGTCACACTGTTCCCGCTGACCGTGCTGTTATTCATCACGAGTGGGCCGGTCGCATAGATGGCACCGCCGGCGGCGACGCCGCCGGGGTTGGCGGCACTCACTGTGTTCCCGCTGAAGGTGCTGTTGTTCACGGTCAGCGTGCCGCTACTGGAGATGCCGCCGCCAGCAGCCGAAGGTCCCGATCCTGCGAAATTCCCGGTGATCGCGCTGCTTGAGAGTGTAAGGTACCCCGAATTGAGAATGCCGCCACCGCTGGCGCTACCACCGTTGCGAATCGTGAGATTGGCGAGGGTGACGTGGGCGCTGGTACCGATCGAGATCACCCTGATGTGTCCGCCGTCGATGATGGTCGTCCTGGCGCTCGAACCTATCAGTGTCAAGTTAGAGTTGATGGTGAGGTTCTCGCTATAGACCGCGGGAGCGATCCTGATGGAATCGCCCGACACAGGTGGTTTCGAGAGGACGCCCCTGATGGTCTCGCAAGCGGTTGCGGCCGACCGGCAGCTGTTGCCGTCGCTTCCGTTCGCACCATTCACGTACCATGTGGTAACGGCTGAAGCGGCTGGAGACGAGGCCACGAACAAAGCCATGCCGATCAACGCAGTCAATACGAGTTTAAGTCTCATGATTTCCCCTTTC
>JBPYDQ010000973.1:0-3918 GCA_051986135.1 Terriglobales bacterium
AGCCTTCAGCGTGAAAAAAAAGCCGCGAGATTGTCTGCAGCAGGAACACACCCACGCAGATGAGGCAAAGTGTCTTGATCGCGCGCGGGAAATAGCCGCTGATATCGAAGCGATAGCCGTAGTCGCGGGAGAACGTTCTCACGACGTTTAGTGTACGGACTCAATCAGTCGTAGTCAAAGCAAGCCGGGGATAGGAGATAGACGACTTTGAAACTGCCCTTTTTCCTACATATAGTGGTGTCCGTCTCGACGACCACAAGAGGGCGCACGCGGGCGCAGTGGAAAATGCGCTTGCGCCCAGTGCCGCTTGGCCTCCCCCCATCCGCTCCCATCTCGGCTTGAGTCCGCTTACGCTTACCGTTGGTGGTAGACTCTCCGCGTTAGTTGGCGCTCCAGCGGAAAGAAACATCGTGACCGTCACAAGTAACAAAAATAACGGAAAGATTAAGAGGCTAATGGCGTGGGCGCTCATACCCGCAGGCTTGTGGGTGGCCGCAATGATTGTCATAGGCCAAACGGTGGGTTTCCACTCTCTCGCTGGGATATGCGGCGAAGTCGTCGGATTCCCTGGCGACCTTCTGGGCTTTTGGATTGGCGACCGGACGGTTTCGTTATCTGCGGTCTACGTCGGCTCCTTCTTAGGGATCTGGTTTTTCTGGTTTGGCCTTTTCATAGGTGCAAAGTCCTTCAAGCATCTACTGACGCGGCGCCGAACCGCGGATGAGGAGAAGTGGGAGAAGCGCTGATCATCTCGTAGACGAATTCGTCAGAAAAACTGCAACGAGCATAGGGATGGGTACCTTTACTGTGAACATCATCCACCTCCGCGAGCCTGCAATCAGGCAGGAACCATTCGGCTGCGCTTCTGAATTCTGCGCTGAAGAACGTGCGCCGCGATTGTCGCAGGCGCAGTCGTTGTTTACTGTGGCGGGAAACCGTACCAGAGCTTCAGTTTTCAGTTCCCTCAATTCTGGGGTAGAAGATTTAGAGGACACTATTCTCAAGTCGAAGCAGTTTAGCTAGTTCGCCCTCAAAATCGGGCTTCAAGTTATTGATGATTCGAAACTGCTCCATTGCTTTCTCGCGGTCACCACTCTTCAAAAAAGCAAGCCCAAGGTAATCTCGCGCCTCTACATCATCAGGTTTTAACTCTACGGCGCGTTTGAGAGACTCGATTGCATCGCGGTTTTGGCTTAGTTCGAGGTAACTTTCTGCCAGATTTGCATGTGCAGCGAAACAATCGGGCTTCAACTTGGTCGTTATCTGGTACTCGTCGATCGCCGCTTCATGTTGATTGAGAGTATTCAAGGCAAACGCCGCTACAAAATGTGCGTCGGCGCAATCAGGATCCATCTCTATCGCGCGTCGCGCCTTCTGAAGTGCAGAGTCGAGCTGCCCCAATCGGCTAAGGTGCACAGCCACGTTTGTTACACAGATCACTGAGTCGGGCCATATTCTCTCGACTGCCAGGGCGGACTCTAGCGCCTCTTGATGGCGGCCCATTCGCTCATACTCAAGTTCAAGACTATAGTAAGCAGCGCCGTCTTCAGGGTACAGTTCGATAGCGCTCTTCCATGCCGCAATCGCAGACTCACGGTCTCCGATCTGCGAGTACGTGGCAGCGAGGTTGGTCCATATGTGAGAGTCATCGGGCGCTATCTCGATGGCTCGTTTGTATTCACTGATTTCGTCGCTGCGCCTTCCTAGCTCGCCATGCTCGTAAATTGTCCTGTCCGGCGAGACGTTGTGTACTAGTCGGGGGCCATTAACCACAGACCCCAAACAAGCTCAGCGAGCCCATGCCAGTGTCGCGGATGTGGAATGCGCCGACCGCGACGAATGTCCATCGCGTACATGATGCTGATCTGGAGCGTCGAAGCGACAGCTGAAACCGTGATCTGTTTCAATCGAGGCTGAATCTCGCGACGACACGCAAGAAAGGGACCACCCCCTGTTGAAATCGCAACGCGTGTAAATGGCAAAGGACTTTGACTACTCTAATAGTTGAGGTATAGTCCTGGTCACTTAACACGCCTTGAATCAGGTCCCCCGGGCCATTTGTAGATCGGCCAGCATTCTTTCGGCATTTTCCTTAAGGAGGAGAACCCTTAATGAGCAAGCAAAAGCTGGTCGCTCACACTGCCCGGGCCAGGAAAAAGTCTGTGATCTGGACCGCTCTCACTGCCGCAGCGCTTTTGTGCACACCCTCTCTTGCGCCAACTGCCGTTTTTGCTCAGTCACGCACTGTTCTTGCACAATCGTCCAAACCGGTTATCACGCTTGTCAATGAAGCACCGGATGTGGTCGGCGCAATAACACCGGTAAAGGGCGAGGCCTCGTTCGCACACGCGCCGGCAAACTTCCACGCCTTTGCCTCAGCAGCAGTCGGGCAAGACACAATTCCGGAACGCCTGACGCTAAGCTTTGCGGCGTCAACGACGCTGACCGAAATCAAATCGACCAAAGACTTCGAAATAGACCAGGGCAGCACCTGCATCGAGCAGGGCTACTATTCCGCCGGGGAAACCTGCTCCCTGCTGATTCGATTTACGCCCCAGGGCCCGGGGCGACGGCTCGGCAAATTGACGATTGCAAACACCGCGTCAGCCGAACCAGCAGCTATCGGCCTCGGCGGCAACGGATACGCGCCGGTTGTCAGTTTCACTCCGGCAGTGATCTCCACAGTACCCGGGACCTATCCTTCGGGCACGGGCCTGCTGACCGGCGCGCACACTCTCGCAGTCGGTGGAGATATTCTCTACGTGGCTGATACTGGGCACACCCTCATCAGGGAGATCGACTCGAGCGGCAACATCATCAACGTTACCCCCGTTGCCGTCCCAGAATCGATCGCGGTGGACAGCTTTGGCTACGTTTATACTGTCAGCCCAGGCAGTTCGCAGTACTTCTCCTATTACAACCCCACCGGCGGATACACCTGGTACTTTAACACCTACGCGGCCGGCACCTGCACCGTGAGCGCGCCCTGCAACCTGAGTACTGTCGGCATGGGTAACCCACAATCCCTTAGCATGGACCCCAACAACAACCTGTTTCTGGAGGAGCAAACCAAAGGAGCGATGGAGGCGTCTGTAGGGGACGTCGCGGGCTACGAGGGTCTTAGTCCACCGATTGACGTGTGGTATCTCCAGGACGACTTTGCCCCATTCACCGGTGCCGGTACGGCCCTGTCGGTGAATGCCAATGACGACCTCTTCACTGCTTACTCCTATGGCACAAATGTCTGTGACATCGTCGAAGAGGCAGCGTACGAGGCCGAAGGCACCTCCACTCCGAGCTACACGCGCGTGGCGGGCGGCAGCAGGTGCGGCTACTCGGGCGACGGCGGGCAGGGATCAGCAGCCGAGATCAGCACCTCAATTGGCCAGATTGCGTTCGACATTGCTGGCAACCTGTACTTCACGGACTCTGGTAACCAGCGGGTGCGCGAAATCAACGCTGTGACCGGGATTATCAACACCATTGCGGGAAATGGAACTGCCGGATACACAGGTGATGGCGGCGCAGCTACGTCTGCGGAGCTAAATTCTCCCACTGGCGTGGCTGTGGATTCTCAAGGCCAGGTCTACATCGTCAGCTCCGCAACATCAGGGCAAGTGATCCGTAAAATCGGTACAACTGGACTCCTGTCCTTCGGCTCGCAGTTAAAAGGCTCAGCGAGCGCCGCGCACCTGGTGACGGTGTCCAACACCGGGAACTCGACGCTGCAGCTTACCAACGCGGTCATCACCGGCACGAACGCGAGCGCCTTCAAAGTCGACCCCAATACCACAAGCTGCCTGCTCACCGCCGGATCGTATCTGGATGCCGGGGAAAGCTGCCAGGTAGGCATAATCTTCACGCCATCCGCCGCGGGCAGTTTTACGGCCAACTTCGTCCTCCTGGACAACACCGTAA
>JBPYDQ010000974.1:0-3570 GCA_051986135.1 Terriglobales bacterium
GGCGGCTCAAGCAGGCACCCTCGAAAAACCAGCGGGAATCGCGCACGATGTCACCGGCTACAGCGCCCGCTTTCAGGAGAGCCGCGGATATGCCTGGAAAAAGCTTCTCCAGAACATTCCGGCCACTGGCGAGCAAGCCGTGGGCATGACGGCCTTGCGGTACGCCACGGCGTTGCTCGGCTCGCTCAGGGAATGCGTCGCGCTCGATCAAGGTGACTCGTTCGAAATGGTCGGACAGTACGCGACATGCCAGAAGCCCGGCCATGCTTCCACCTAAGACGATTGCGTGTTTCCTGTCTGCACGCAGTGTGTGGCTCATGTTCGCCCTTCCTAATCCACTACGGTTTAGGCGACGCCAGCGAGGGAGCCCGGTTTGCGATTTCATTCGGTACGATTACCGTCAGTAGTACTTTCTCCGCGCGCGCAGTCTTATGGTCTGGTGGTAGATCTGTCCGCAACTTCGGATCAAACACGAAATCGAACCCAGCGACGCGGACAACCGAAAGGGCTGGCTCTTTCTTGTTGTTCTCCACGACTACTACTTCATCGCGTTTATCGTGCTGTTTGGGCGCTTCCGTCGGAACGACGCCCGCGATTTCGATGGCATGACCGTTCTGATTGAATGTCGCGTGCGCAACTTTGCCGTCGAAACGGACAGAGATGGCATATTTCCCCGGAGCCAGTTTCTTTCCGTTGCGCAGCACGCTATATGGTAGTGACAAGGTGCCGTCATAGCGGAACTCCGTCACCTTGCTGCCGGCAGTTCTAGGTTGCGGCATTGGTTCCGTGTTCGGTGAATCGAAGTGATCCGGATCGATCTCCGACTGGGCGTATGCACAGGCAGCGCCGAGCGTGGCCGACCCTAACAATCCGATGTAAATGGCAACCACCGGTCCACCGCACCTAGCGCCTTCTGTTGTTTTCCAACTGCCTTTCACGAATCCTCCAGGAACTAGTGCTGCGTCGTGGTCCGGCTGGCAGGGTGCGTCGCAGCCAAGTCTGTTCTTCAATCGCTTGCCTTCGCGGGAAGGCTTGCAGGCGTTTGTGCCTCAGCAGTTGGTGACCGTCAATGCTCTGACACTTCCCCTTCAATACCCTCTCAATCTCCTGATAAGTCGTTTGCTCGCCATGTAATGCGGGTGTCGCACTGTCTTCGGGGGCATGCTAGACTTTCGAAGATGTGAAGCACGCAGATGCCGTCTATCCTCCCACCGTTGGTACGTTTCGCGGATTTCGAGGTAGACTTGCGCGCCGGAGAGTTGCGGAAGGAGGGCAGCAAGATTCGGCTGCAGGAACAGCCTTTTCTGCTCCTGACCGTACTATTGGAATCGGTGGGGGAAGTCGTCACCCGTGAGGAACTTCGCAAACGCCTTTGGTCGGACGACACGTTCGTCGATTTCGACCATCGCCTAGCAGTGGCGGTAAGCAAGCTGAGGGACGCGCTGCGAGACTCCGCCGAAAGACCCAAGTTCGTCGAGACCGTTGGGCGACGCGGCTACCGGTTCGTAGGGCTGCTCGAATCTACCGATTTGTTGCCTGTGGACTCGAAGGCTGGGAAGGACGACGCTCCCTTTCCTTCCTCTCAACCAGCCGAGCAAGAAGAACTCCCCAAGGTAGCACCTCTACATCGGACTCGACCACGAACCAGTAGGCTAATCTTGCTCTCCTCGGCTGTATTCGTCATTCTCGTCAGCGCACTGGCTTTGCCGAAATTTGTTCACATCCGGTCTGGCAAAGAGCCGTCTTTGGCTCCCCGCAGCCTGGCGATCCTTCCCCTCCAAAATCATGGGGAGGATTCGAATAGCGACTTCCTCGGATTATCTCTAGCGGATGTACTCATTACGAAATTGGCATACGTGGGTTCTCTCAGTGTTCGTCCTTCTGCCGCAGTTGAGAAGTATCGAGGGACGACGATTGATGTTCGGAAAGTTGCTGCAGATCTGAAAGTGGATACTCTGCTCACTGGAGGTTTCGTTCGAGATGGCGACAACCTGCGAATCACTTATCAATTGGTCGATGCCAAAGCCGAGAAGATTCTAGGCCAAGGAGTAATCGACCTAAAGTACGACAATCTACTTGCTGTCCAGGACAAAGTTACGAGCCAACTCATCTCAGAACTGCAACTCAGCCTGTCACCATCAGAAGCGGAGCACCTGAAGGCGGAGAACCCGGTGAATCCACTCGCTTACGAATACTTTCTGCAGGGACTCGACTTCCATGGGCAGCACAAATTCCCCCTGGCGATCAAGATGCTTGAAAAGTCCACCGAGATTGATCCCAACTACGCTCCGGCTTGGGCCTACTTAGGGGCTTCGTACAATTCCGATGCAGCATTCGAGCTTGGTGGGCGCGAGCAATACCACCGCGCTGAAGCAGCTTACGAACGGGCATTGGCGCTACGACCAAACTTGCTTGATGCGCAGATGTTCCTCGCAAACCTCCTGGTAGACACCGGAAAAGTCGAGCAGGCAGTACCGTTATTGCGGGATGCATTAAAGACGAATGGAAACAATGCCGCTGCGCACTGGGAACTAGGATACGCCTACCGATTCGCCGGGATGTTGGACGAATCCGTCGCTGAGTGCGAGCGGGCGCGCCAACTCGCTCCTTTGGTCAAGGGAAACGGCTCGGTGTTAAACAGCTACCTTTATTTGGGTCAGTACCAGAAATTTCTTGAGAGCTTGCCGGTTGATGATTCCTCATTCACTCTCTTTTACCGGGGCTTTGGAGAATTTCACGAAAAGGAGTTCGAGCAAGCCGCTAGAGATTTTGATCGTGCGTACGAACTCGATCCTACTCTGTACACTGGGATCGGAAAGGCTCTCAGTGACTCGATTCATGGGCGCAAGGCCGAAGGCTTGGATCTCCTGGGCGGATTGGAGAGGAAAATCAAAGACAGGGGAGTCGGCGATCCAGAAGCCGCATACAAGATCGCGCAAGCCTACGCCGTCTTGGGAGACAGAATCTCCGCTATGCGCGTTCTACGCGCGAGCGTTCAGTCTGGTTTTTTCAGCTATCCGTATCTTTCGAGAGACCCACTGTTAGATGATCTACGGCGCGAACCAGAGTTTAATCAGATCTTGAATATAGCGCGTCAACGGCACGAGGCCTTCAAAGGTTCGTTCTTCAGCTAAGGTAATCCTTTTCTCGAGAAAGAAGTAGTCGTCCTGGCGAGAACTCGCATTGAGCTTATTGACAGCAGAAAAAATGTTTGAGACAAGTTCCTGCCGCGCTGTGCTTCCGCTGCGCCGATTATTCCCATCAACCCGCGTAAGCCGCGTAAGCCACTTTACGACCCCCTCAAAAAAGCTAAGTGATTGTTGTGCCGCATCTTAGCTTAGATTTTTCCTCGTTCGCAACGAGGAGGCCGGGGGTTCGAATCCCCTCTCGTCCACCAGATTCTAAAGGACATAGCTTGCTCTCGCACTCGACGATGGTTTCTCAGCGCTTGATCGCGTGCTAAGGTGGACTGCATCACGAAATACCAACTTGAACACGCTGCAGCGTAACCCGATCAGTGTTTTGCGCACTACACCTCATCCGGTTTGAGGGCGAGCGGGTCTTTCCCTA
>JBPYDQ010000975.1:0-5583 GCA_051986135.1 Terriglobales bacterium
GGCAAAAAGGTGCAACGCTAAGGAACCTTTTGTTCGAGATCTCGATACGTCAGAGGGTTTTCACTGAATAGCTCGCATTTCATTAGTCTTGCTTCTTTGGGTCGGGTTTCGGCTCAAAGCCCATGACAACAAGCCTCTCGCGTCACTCCTGGTATCGAAGTGGTGCTGAAAACGGAAGTCGTCTAGGCCGATGCAAATTTAGATCTAAGGCACCGTGTGGTCTAACGTCCCTATTTGGATCCTCCTCCTCACTCCCGATACTCAGCTAGGATGGTAGACATTCCGTGAAAACATCTCCGACCCATCGTTGTTCCATTACTGGAGTTCTTCGCCAACACGGTGGTGGTTGTGCTCTATGGCTGGGCCGGCTTACGTTGTCGAACATGTGGTGTAAATCTCGGAATGACAAATTCCTGAAAAACAGCTGCGATACTGTCTTCCCCAGTCTTAATGAGCGTGTTTGCGAAGAACAAGCCGGCTCCATTGCGATCGCTTGCTGGATAGTAGAGATATGAAATACCCCCTGCAGCCATGCCGCCGAGGATCGCTGAGTAATTCGGCTGCCGACGGCCATTGTCGCCTTTGCAAATCACAGAATTGGAGAGCGCATACAGAAGCCGCGACCGAAAACTGCCCTTTCCCTTGTAGAAGTAACGAGGGTCTTGTTTCAGTAGAGATGGAAATGCGGCACTTCCAAGGAACGTGCCGATGAAATCGTCTGCGTAAGATGCTCCAAAGCGCTTGGCATAGCCTTGGGCGCCTTGCCCATATCCCGAAAAACCGTCTCCAGCCTGCGCAATTCCTGCAAGAGCGGCATTTCCGAGAAAGGTGATGGGGTCAATGGATGACTTCCAGGCAAGCTGGAACTTCAGCTTCGGGCTGAGGGGGGCGGCATTAGGGACGTAGCTGACAAAGAAATTTGGAATAAAACCTAACACACGCTGCTTCTCTTGTTCTTTGACCTGGGCTTGTGCCACTTCAACCTGCGTGAGTCCGACCTCGACTTTGGTCACGGCAGTTGCCACTGCCAGCATGATCGGCGGGACGATGTATGTCTGTCCGGGGCGAAGTACACCAGAGAACACATGCGTCGAGAAGCCTACCGAGGTAATTGTCAGCCGGAAAGGTCCTGAAGCGACATGATCGAAGGAGAATTGTCCATTGGCACCTGATAGTACCTCTTGCTTTGAGGATTGATCATCACGGGTAAGTTGCACATCGGCGCCTACACTGACAGCCCCTGTCTGGTCGATAATTGTTCCACTGATGTTCCCCCATGATTGCTGATCGGGTGCGGAGCGCTCCGGGTTCTGCTGCTCGGCGAGGTCGCTGTGTTGGATCCCGTCGGCCGGAAAGAAGCCACGGAATTCAGTATTCGCCGTAACCCGGGACTTAACAAGGTTCCAAGTCTGGGCGGTGACTGGTATTTTGATGGCCAGGAGCACCGCTGCGAGGGTCACTGCTTTCAGGATAGATATCTCATTCTCAAAGCGCGTCCAACACAGTGGGATTCGCATACTGCGAATTTTGACCGGTAACCAAGATGGATGAAACTGGCAAACCTCCTAGCACCTCGCTTCTTGGCACTCGAGACGGGCGGCGGATTGATTGCCACTCACCGTAACTTCACACAGCGAGGTGCGGGTCAAGGTAAAACAGCTGCGAAGGTGGTTGGGCTGTTGGTTCACCTCGAACGTGGAAAATGAGCAGAAGGAGCCGTGCCTGATCCATGGAAATAGTGGCAATGGGTTCTAATCTTCCCTTTTCCCAGTTGCTGTCACGATTATTAGGGTTTTCGATATTTCCTCGGACAACATTCGAAATGTGGGGTTGAGTGCCACGTTTTTCCGTCGGCGCCGGCGTGGGTTTGGCTTGTTGTCGATCACGGCTCGCAGCATCAGCCGGCCGGAGAGGCCGAAAACATCTATGGCTTGGCCACGCTGATCTTGGCGCCTCTAGCACTTTCAGCAACCGGGTACGCTCCGCACCTTGACTCTGCGCTATTGCTCCGAGAGCGGACTGTATGTCCGAAGCTTGGGAACTCCGTACTGACATGCCGAGACAGCAGGTTCACGAGATGCTGATGGATAACTGTCCAGCAGAACGACATTGCCATCTGCAGTCTAGACCCATACACCGCGGAGCTCTACTCCAGCAATGCCACTTTGCACCCAAGGCACTATCCAACCTCGAACAGGTCAAACCCAGAATGCGCTTGACGGATCCTGCGCTGTTCATTAGCGGCTTTCGGGCGCTGCCGCCACGGCCAAACCAGCCCGACAAATGGCGGTGAGAATCTGGACGCTTTCTGTCGCCGGGCCTCTATCAAAAGGTTCGCCTTCGTGGTCGATCGCGTTGCTGACATGTGCAACGACCGCAATCTGCGCTTTGCGGACATTCGCCAGTGCAAACAGCGATGCAGCCTGCATTTCGACCGCCAATACACCTTCGCTGGCGTGCTTATCCAACTGTTGCCGAGTCTCGCGATAGGGCGCGTCAGTCGTCCATACCTTTCCTTCGTAGACCGGAAGCCGCACCCGCTTCAGTTCAGTTGCGAGCGGCGCTATCGGCTCAAGCGGCGCCGCGACTAATCTTGACGGTGGCAGGTAGTGGTATGACGTGCCCTCGTCTCGAATGGCAGCAGTTACGATCACAAGGCTGGGAATTCGCAAGCCTGCGCTTACGCGTCCTGCAGAGGTAAGCCCAACAATTATCCGCGCTCCGGACGCGAGCAATTGCTCGGCAATCAACACAGCGTAGGAGCCGCCGATAGCCCGCGGGACGATGCCACACGGCTTACCGCCTACCTCCAAAGCAAACATCCGCGTGTGAAAACACGCCCAGTCCCGCCAAACGAATACGGTATTGGTCTGCACAAGATGGTCGGTGAGGTCGCCGTCGAATTCCAGAATGCAAACCTCCGGAACAGCCACTGAGACGAGGTTCCGGCGCGCACGCACAGCTTCGATAAGAGCCTGCGGCGTAAATTCGCTCTGTGAATCAAGCGGGTGGTCCAGCAGTGGGAGATCATTGTCGAGATTGTCGATGAATGTCATGAAGGCTCTGCTCGTTTTGACGTGGGAGACTTTATCACTCCCACAAAATCAGCCTGCCTGGGGCGACCATAGCAATGGGCCTATTGATACAGCCGGGCGGGTACGCCTTCGCGTCAAGCACCCCCGTAATCCATTGTTTGGGGACCAGAGGCGATGTTTGCTCGTCGGGATCACCGACATGAAGTAGAGAGCCAAAGAGTCTCACCAGAAAAGATTAACTGATGCCCGGCTGGCAATTGCCAATTCGGTGTAATCCGCCTTGTTCGCCAAATTGTCCACCGCCAGAATTGCCTCATTACGGCTCGCTTGCGGAGGCCCATCCGCTGATCGTTCCATCCAGCGTCGCAAACAAGCAAAACGATACCCATTCCTGCACTTGAAAATCATCGATAGGTTAGAAACATCCCCCTCGGCGGTCCCGGCCCGTTCAATGCGCTGGAATACAGCTCAGAAAAAGTATGAAAGAGCGCATGTGTCATCAGCGCTCACCCCCCATCTCCCCCAGGCTTGTTGGCCGAAAAGATGTGGTAGGTGACCGCATCCCAAGCGTTATGAATGCCAATGAACAGTAGCAGTAGCGCGGCTGCTCCAACGCCAAACATGGCGCTAGGTGCGCCGGAACAAATCGCGTAGGCTGATCCCGCTAGCGTCGCATACGCAGCGAGCGGCAGCAGGACATGAAACAACCAGTCCTCAAACTGTGGTGTGTAGACGTTTTGTATTCGCATACGCCGAAACACGATGATCTCGTACACGATCCCAGCGAGGCCCATCAAGCCCCAAAGGAGTGCGGCACCGGTGACTCCGTGCCACGGAGCGCTAACGATTCCTGAGAGCAGGAGAACAGCCCCGAAGTGAACGATAGTCGGTGTCGCGAACGTCCCGCCAGCCTGTGCCTGACCAGCCACCATAGGCCTATTAGCGATGAGCGTTATAACGACGAACTGCAATCCAATCAGGGCGCCGGCCGACGACCCCACGATTACATAGAAGTTCTCCCATGCGGCAAGTGCAGCCATGGCGGGCCACCTCTTTTACCAAATCAGATTTGTGTAAGGATACCGGAACAAATCCAGACTGCAGCTTCTACGGAGCCGCTGGTTAGTCACCTCGTAAGCTCTGCGTAGGGTCGGAAACCCACAGGACAGCTTGGTTGTCAATTCATGAATTTGTGGCTGACACTGATCTTGTGAAGTCCGGCTTTGGTGGCGAACAGACCGACTCAAACCAGCGGCTGATGTAGACCTGAGCGTGGGCTTCCCCACAGAAATGGCGAGCGCCGGCCGCATTCGCCGCTTCTGTACGCCATTTCAACACCGTGAGATCCAAATCATTGCACTGAACCACAAACCAGTGAGTAGGAGTGTTGGTGACTCTGCCGCAGATCTCACATCGGAATTCCTGCAAAGTTGTCATGCCGTTGTCCTCGGAGCTGCAGCATCATTATGCTGCTTTGCGAGCTGTTGCGCCAGCCACTGTTGGAGTTGCCGCGTTCAGAGAGTTGTGTTTGAAGAGTCGAGAAGGTCATGTTTGAGAGCATCTGGTGCCCAAAAACCCTAGTGACAGAGCGAATGCAAAATTGGGATTCCAAGAAACCGGAACTCCCGACGATCCCGATGTTGCGGCGCTCCAAACCCAGGTCGACGTGCCGAGACCGATGGCAGAGCAAGCAGTGAAGGAACTGCGCCGGCGCGGCGATGGCAGAAATGCCATCGTCGAACAGGGTTCAATTGATTGCTAAAGCGCAATAGCGACGAATCCGGTCCTGGCTGCCAGCCTGAAGCAATTGTTAGTTTTCTGATAGCCGCTCCGGCGGACCCGGGTGAGTCTCCTCAACTTCCGGTGTGCCACTCGACCCGAGTTGGCAAAAACAAGGTTCGCGAGCTACGGCCTAGTTCTGGTTTCCACCACCGTGGCTTCGGCGGCAGATCTTACAGTACGTTGGTGGCTCTGTGTTGTCTACACGGTGCCGCACCGGTTTTAACGTCTTAGCATAGGCAAACATCGCGACGACATCCTCATCCGTCATTCCTCGGTAGGTGTGCCATGGCATGATCTGGTTAAGCTTCCGGGCGCCGACAAAACCCGTGCGGACTGCCTGGGTGAACATGGCTTGGTCGTAGTAAGAAATTCCAGATGGGTCGGGAGTGATGTTGGCGCTGGCCACGCGGCCCCACGCTCCGTCGAGAATGAACCCGCCGCCGAAGTCCATGCCAGTCAGCGGCTGCCCATGTGCGTCCTGGGGCGTGTGGCAATCCGTACATCCAGCAAGTGTCACCAAGTATTTCCCGCGCTTTTCAGGAGTCGAAACATCGGGTTCAGGCACTGGTGCGTCCAACGGCTTCGGCACGTTGCGAATCAGGTACTTCACCGGAAAAATCAGCTCTGTCGTCGGCTGCTGCTTGTGCAAGGGTGGCAGCGATCGTAGATATACGATGACCGACGCTAAGTCTTCGTCGGACATGTGCCAGAAATCCAAGTACGGCATAAAGGGAAACAATGCCCGACCGTCGTGACCGACACCCTC
>JBPYDQ010000976.1:0-3534 GCA_051986135.1 Terriglobales bacterium
GTTTTGAGGCTGATACATCAAGTTCTTCTCAAGCTGCGCTACGCGATTGGCGTCATCCTGCTCCTGGCAGCCATCGGCGCAACCTATCAAGCAATCGAAAGTTCCCGAGAGGAGCGCGAGCCGCCAAACGGGCGCCTTGTAGATGTTGGCGGTCACAAGATGCATCTCGATTGCGAGGGCCAAGGCGCGCCAACCGTGATTCTTGAATCCGGGTTGTGGGACGATGCGACTGTCTGGCACAACGTACAACTCGAAATTGCTAAGTTGGCGCGGGTCTGCTCTTACGACCGGGCGGGCTTGGGCTACAGTGACCCGCGACCAGATCAGGTGCCGGACAGCCGCAACATCGCGCGGAATCTGCATATGCTTCTAGCCAACGCGGGAGTGCGCCCGCCCTACGTTCTGGTAGGACACTCGCTCGGCGGGATTCACATTCGTGTCTACCAGAATCTCTATCCGTCCGATGTCGTCGGGATGGTTCTAGTGGATTCTGGGCATCCCGATCAGGAGGCTAGGCTGCCGCCTGAAATGCATAAGATTCAATCTCGTCTCTACTTGAAGTCGAAGCTCTGGGGACTGGCCGTTCCGCTCGGTATTCCGCGCCTACTGGGTCTGTGCGGAGTTACAGTCGAATGCCACTGGCAAACAGTCAAAGCCAGAGAAGCGGAGGTGCAGGCGATCGGTGCCTCCGCGGATGAGGCCCGGCACGCTGCATCGCTTGATTCGATGCCGCTCGTTGTTGTTTCGCGTGATCCGGAGAAGGGCGCGGCGCCGGAGTTAGCCTCCCTAGAAGTGAGCCATCGATTCGAAGAGCAATGGGTGCAGATGCAAGAACAACTCGCTCGTCTCTCGACGAATGGCAAGCGGGTGGTTGCAATCGGGAGCACGCACTACGTGCAGATCGACCGTGGAGACCTGGTGATCGCCGCAATCCAGAAAGTTTTAGACGCGGCCCGAGCGACTTCAAAGTAACCGATTAGATTCAACCCGCAAAGTCCGCAATGGGGATAGCTCCACCTTCCATTTCGAACAGATGGCAAGGCACAGGACGGAGTTTTGGCGAAGGACAGGTTTGCTTCTGCCATGCTCGACGTTGATAAAGACTTGCCTTCTTCCTGATTTATTCCCGGCAACTTGGCAAAAGCTCGCGCGTGAGGCTGAGAGATAAGGGCTCACCAGGAACCGGGATTCACCAAAAAAAGACTGGCAGTAGACAACATCCTGACAAATCCGCTCTGCCCTGTCCCTATGTTTTGCTTGGTCTGGGATCACACAGCGTCCGAGAGTCCGCGTTGCGTTCTGGCCAAAAACTAAAACTATTTTGAAGGAGGAAGTAATGGACCATCGAAATCAGCCGGTTTCCAAGCAAGCGCAGACCGATCGCCGTTCCTTTCTGAAGAGAGGTGTTGCGGTAACAGGCGCGGCCACGGCCAGTGCTGGACTGCTGGCCAGCGCTGTCTCCACGTTCGGACAGGATGGAGGTTTGCCAATCACCGCAGGCGACATCGCGATTCTGCGGTTCCTGAGCGGGCTGGAACAGGTCGAGGCCGACCTGTGGATCCAGTACGCGGAGTTAGGTGGCGCCACCAATCAGGGGCTTTCGCCGATTGACCTTGTACAGAACGGCAAAACCATCAAAACCGGTCTTGCCCCAGGTTACGTCACGGCCCTGCAAGTCCTTGACGGCGATATGCCGCAGTACATTGCGGACAACACCGACGATGAGATTAGTCACCACGCCTTTCTCAACAACTACGTCATGTCGAAGGGTGCAAAACCCGTCGACCTGAGCCAGTTTGCTATCTTGCCGCCTAGCAAGGTCAAGGGAGTGCCGCAGACCGGGCGGCTTACCAATCTGAAGCAACTGACAATCGACACGAGCTGGTGGACGCGGTACCGCAGCGCCACCCAAAATCCCGATCTTGGAGGAACTTTCGAGAACGCGGTCCCCGACCTTGCCGCCAATCCGCATACGGCTATTCCTCTAAATGATGATGACGCCGCGCTGAACCCGGACGGCACTATTCCGAACCACCTGCAGGCTATTGCGAGCACCGCTGGATTCCACTTTGGATTTATCGAGCAGGGCGGCACCAGCCTATATCCGAGTCTCGCTCAGAAAGTCACCAATCTGGAGGTGCTTCGAGTCCTGCTGAGCATCGGTCCTTCCGAGACCATGCACTTCCAGGTCTGGCACGACAAAGCCGGTAACGCGCCCAACATTACCGATGGCAACCTCAGCTTTCCCAATCTGAATGCTGGCGTTGATCCCAACACTGGCGCTACTACTGTGAACGGAGTCCCCGCTGCCGACCTGTTCCAAACCAACCTGATCATGCCCGAGCCAACCAGCTTCCTGAATTCCAAGTTTGGCCCGGTCGCCATCATTCGGCCAACCAATCCAAACAATGCTGCTCAGGGTGCGGTGCAGTCGTTCGTGAACGACGGGCTGTTTATCGACCTGCGAACTGGCCAAAACAGTCCCATCGTTACGGCTCTGATGCAGCTCGCGCAAGAAGCGGATGCGGCGCAACGCGGCTTCTAGTTCCACCTCCTAGCGCGCGGCGGATACTTGCGCGATGGAACGAACGGGCCCGGGCCTTCGTGGCGTGGGCCCGTGTGTTTTTGAATTTATTGGAAGTGCGCACGACCCTTCTCTCTCCCTCACTCATCCAACGATAAATATCGACATACTCTGCCGGATCAATCGCGTATGGGCAAAAAACTCGAACCGCTTGAAATAGCGCAGCTTAGGATTTCGACAGGCTTCCTTTTCGAATAGGCTGCTTCGATCCAGAAACGGCTGTGGTGCGCAAAAACTCCTTCGCTCTCGCATCTCTCTGAGAAATCTTGGCCTGGATACAATTGGCGTTCCGGTTTTTCCACGATGCGGCAACCCGCTCGAAGACAGAAAATCGGTGCAGAATCCCGCCTCGATATGCAGAATCGTCTCTCTCTTTGCCGTTCGTCTCGTTTCCCTCCTAGGCCTGATCGACGATATCCTCCGGTTCGGGATCGGACTGAGACCCAGAGGCTCACTGACTAATCCAGGAACCAGGCTTGCATGGTTTAGAGGCGTTTTTTCGTGTAGTTTTGGTTATTCGGTTTCGGCGACGATTTCCCAGCTGACGCCGGAGACGCCGGGTTCGAGGCTGAGGCGGCTGACGATCTGCTCGAGCAGGAGGTTTTGCCGGCCTGTGCTGCCCAGCAAGGCGTGGATTTCGACCTTGGTGGTGTGTTCGAGGTCATCGCTCTTTAGAGACTTGAGAAGCAGCGGCTGCCCGCCGAGGGAGTGAAGCAGGAGAGCGCGCATGTGCGCTTCTTGGTCGGTACGCGCGGTGATCCGGAAAAGGTAGGTGATCTCGGCGTCGGCGGTGCCTGCTCCACGATTCAGGAACCTGCTGATGGGGCGGAGACCGATGTTCGCGATGATGACGGCGACTGCACCGGTAATCGCCGAACCGTACATACCGTAGCCCGCCAAAGTACCGATCGCGGCCGAACACCACAGCGTGGCGGCGGTGTTAAGTCCGG
>JBPYDQ010000977.1:0-6808 GCA_051986135.1 Terriglobales bacterium
GTCGTCGAACCTGTCGATCCTAGTCAGACCAACCTGCGTATCGACGCTGTCTTTGTAGACGCGCGCAACGTCATCCATCGGTCAGCGGGCGAGGTCGAGGCGGCCGAATACCGGGCCATTCAGGACCGTCTGGCGGCTAACCAGGATGAGAAACAATTGGCACAGGCGTCAACTCAGGAGAATAAAGAAAACCGGGAACAATCGCGCGAGGAGCGACAAGTTTCTGCCAAGTATTCCACTGGTCTGGACGACAATTGGGCCGTGGGGTTGAGTATGCCGCAGCTAGAGCAGCGGGTGTCCGAGTTACGTCGTGAAGCCGAGCTTCAGGTAAGAGATTCGGGTGCGCTATTAAAATCGGCTCCTTTCCGCAAAGCTACCATTCTGGCTTCCTTAGCTGCCAAAACAGAAGTCGCGGTTGTCGTGCTAACTCCAAATTGGTATGGAGTAGAAACGGCAGATGGACATCGCGGTTGGATTCACCGCAGCCAGTTGGAGCCGGTTGAATGAAAAGTATTGGGCGAACACGAAGGACGATGGCCTGCGTTGTATTCTATGCCGTAGTGTCCGTTTCCATTGCCCACGCACAGAACGTCCACCAGGAACGCACTCTTCACGCCAGCAAAGACGCGGTAGAGAGGGCGCTGCGTGATCTGCATGCTGAAAGAGGCGGTAAGCTGCCTACCTTGGAGGGATTCGCCACACCTCCAGCGGACGCGCTCGATAAATATCAGAGCGGCTATTATAGCTATTCAATCAAGGTTGACTCAGTGAGTTCTGCTGAAACCACGGTGCGTGTCAGTGCCAAGATCACCGCCTGGTACAAGGGGGATTCGGCTGCTGATTCTGGCTACCGCGTTCTGCCATCCAACGGCCGGCTAGAATCGGACTTTTTAGACAATTTGGATGATGCGCTGAAATCAACCTCTCTAAATGCTTCCAGCACGGCAGTGACTGCGCCAAGCGCAACGGCTTGGCTGCCTCCTGGGGACAGAAGTTCAACTGTGCCCGATGCTCCCTCCTCAACCCACCAGAGTTCGATTCTTAAGAGTCGGGTAACGGCTTCGTCGATTTCGCACTCTCCCCAAGATTCCCCCGATCGCGCTGAAGATGACGCTCGAGAGCGGCGAGCCCAGAAGTTAATCGAGCAAGGAAATTCATTGCGTGACATTCTGCGCAACCAGACGCGTTTATCCAATCTGGCTGTGATCAAAGAGTCCAAGACTCCAATATGGGAACGTCCTCTGGAAGGTTCTGAGACGGTTTTGATCGCCGACGCGGAAGATGAGTTTCAGATCGTTGATACGGCAGGCGACTGGGTCCACGTGCAGGTTTCGGGAGTCTCTCGTGGCTGGCTTCGCCGTGACCAGGTTGATGTGCCGGCGGCTTCAGCGGCCAGTGTGTCGGCGTCAGAAAATGATCTCGACCGCGCGCCGAGCTTTCAGCAGACGCGTGAGGAAATTTTGGTTTTCCCTGGAAAATGGGAACCGCTGGATGGCAAGAAAGTAAAGATTATCTGGATCCAACCTTTAAACCAAAAATCGTTTGGCAGAGAACCGAAGCTGAAACTCGTCGAGTCGGTTTTCCGCAACAGCTTCAACGATGCTTCCGGCGCCACGCCTCCCCTGGCAGGGGTAGTCGTAATCCTTGATTCTGAGGATGGCGGCATGGCTGCCACCACGATGGCCGCTCTCCAGCAATGGCACGCTAGGCATCTGCCTGATGGAGCCTTTTGGAAGAGCTGTTTGCTTGATCCCGCATATGTATTCAAGGCGGCGGAGTAGCCGGTACATTTCTCGGGGCACTGCTGTCTATCAAGCTAAAAGCTGACGAAATTGGCAATTGTACTCACTATCCCACTCTTTTAGTTTTCTTCTCTCGGAGCATCAGGTCTCGCAGTCCTCCGACGTTCATGTAGTCGCGGCGCGAGCGTCTTATCGCGTTCCGAGTAGCCTTCGTGCCGCACCTTTTTCGGTCCTGGGGCGTCCCGAGGACAGCAGGATTCGGCGCGCAAGCCTCTCTCTCGTCGATCATGCGCTTGTTTACGGATTTGACAAGAATCACGGTGGCGTCTATCGCCTCGGCCCGGCCTCCGAACCTGCAACGAACAGGAATATGGAATGGTGGCAGCAGTGCGAGGCTATGGTCGGCTTACTCAACGCGCACCAGCTCACTGGGCACCCCAAGTACTGGCAGGCTTGCAATCTAGAGGCCCGTTGTCTCGAAATAATCTCGCGACTAGGAGGAGCCCTGTAGCTGAAGTCAGTTTTTATCATAGAAGGGTCAGCCGCTAGAAATCGATCTCTCCTTTCAAGCCCTGGTTGTGGGCGAAAGTCGGCTGCGCTCTGGTTTATGCCCTGATCTTTTGTGCTCTTCCTAACGCTGAGTGCTAGAAATTCACATTAAAGATGAGCTTTTGCGCCCCAACGGATAATCCATATGGCCCCATGTCATGACCGCGGCTGACGCTTTTGCGAATCACTTTTCATGACAATCCGCCGCTGTGATTTGCGGTCGGCTCCGGGATCCTGCCTACGACTCGTACCACTTATGCTGACCCTAGCAACCTTGGAGGCGTGGGAGGCTGTGTCGAAAAGCAGCCCAAGGCGAGCCTACAAAAATACAGTTGCATCGATCTAACCCAAGCAGCCGACCAACGGGCCTCTGGACCGGGCATTATCGGTTGGATCGCCGCTCGTCCGCGTCCTGTGGATTTTGCCGTAGTTAGGCCCCTAAATCGAATCTGCGCACCAAGCCATGATAAGATTGTCGTGGCGTTGGTGTCGGCTTTTGCCCATGCGGCCTGGGATTCGGGGCTCCGAAAGTGGCGGTCCTGAGTCGATAAAGTAACGAAAAGTCCGCTAGTGTCCACCGATTTTGCGCGTATCACGAGCAATCCGCAATAATTCCGATTCCCGTACCAAATCAGTACCGCTAAACGCCCTTGCGCTCCATTATGGGGCGAAATCGGCGATCGTCGGCAACTCGGACATCTTCTGCTGACCAAACAATCGCTCTTTGATTCATTGACTAGCCTGCCCGCCCGCCGCCAATACCGCATGCGCGACAGATTATAATGGCGAAGAGATGTCGCTCACCTCTGGCACGAAACTAGGCCCCTATGAGATTCAATCGTCGATCGGTGCGGGAGGGATGGGCGAAGTCTATCGTGCCCGGGACACTCGCCTCGAGCGTATCGTCGCAATCAAGATCCTTCCAACCGCATTCTCGGCCGATGCCGATCGCATTCAGCGCTTTCAACAAGAGGCACGCGTTCTCAGTTTGCTAAACCACCACAACCTTCTTGCAATTTTCGACGTAGGCAATCAGAACGGTTCCCATTATTTGGTTTCCGAGTTGCTGGAAGGCGAAACCCTTCGCGAACGCCTCGATGCGGGCCCGCTCCCACTTCGCAAAGCGGTGGATTATGGTGTCCAGATTGCCAATGGTCTCGGCGCGGCGCACGAGAAAGGAGTCGTGCACCGTGATCTGAAGCCGGACAACATCTTCATCACAAAGGATGGCCGCGTGAAGATCCTGGACTTTGGGTTGGCGAAGCCAACTTCGGAACCGAGCGCGAACGCGGCTACCCAAGCCGGACCGGCAACCATACCAGGCGTGGTCTTGGGAACAGCCGGCTATATGTCTCCCGAGCAGGTGCGGGGAAAACCCGCGGACGTTCGCTCCGACATTTTCAGCTTCGGAGCCATTCTGTACGAGATGGTCGCTGGGCAACGTGCATTCCGAGGGGCTTCATCGGTGGAAACGATGAACGCTGTCCTCAAGGAGGATCCGCCGGAAATTTTGACTGCGACGAAGCCCCTCTCTCCCGCCATGGAGAGACTGATTCGGCGTTGTCTTGAGAAAGCTCCAGAAGAGAGGTTTCAATCGGCACGCGACCTCGCCTTCGCCCTGGAGGCATTATCGGGAATATCGACTAGTGCCGCGACGCGGTTATCTACCGCCCGACCCGCGCGAAGATTGCCCTTCGCTTTACTGTCCTCCGGTGCAGCCCTGCTGGCTTTGGCGCTGGCGTTCATGGGCGGTAGGCGGGCAAAAGCGTCTGAGCAACCGACATTTCATCAGCTGATTTTTGGGCGCGGATATATTGAGACTGCTCGTTTCACGCCGGACGGACAGAATGTAATCTATGGTGCCGCTTGGAACAACCAGCCGTTCGAAATCTTCAGCACACGGCTTGAAGGACTGGAATCACGCAGTCTCGGCCTACCGTCTACCAACATATTAGGAATTGCTGCCAACGGGCAAATGGCGCTCGCGCTCGGTTGGCGACACACCATCAACTGGATGACAACTGGGACGCTGGGAGAAGCATCGTTGAGCGGAGGCTCACCTCGTCCCCTGTTGGAGCGGGTCTGCGACGGCGATATCTCCCGGGACGGAAAACAATTCGCCATTGTCCGCTGTGTCGGCAGCGAGCAAACGCTCGAGTTCCCGATTGGCAAGGTGCTGTACCGTACCAACGGCTACATAAGTCACGTGCGGATTGCGCCGCAAGGCGACCTAGTCGCCTTTTGTGATCATCCCGTTCTCGGGGACGACCGCGGGTACTTAGCAACGGTTGATCTCGGAGGGAGACTGACGCGGCTCACTCGAGTCTGGAATTCGCTCCGAGGAGTGGCTTGGCGCCCCTCGGGACAGGAAATCTGGTTTACCGCCAGCCCACACGAAGACGTGCAAGTCTTGATGGGGGTTAGTCGAACAGGACGTCTCCGGGTTCTCCTGTCGTCTCCAGCCTATTTGTGGTTGCAAGATATCAGCGCCGACGGCAAAGTGCTTCTGGGGAACTCTCAGGAAAGCAGCCCAGTCGCGATTCACCATATGGAAGGATCCTCAGATAGGATCCTGGATCTTGCCAGCGAGAGCACGATCGCGACGGGCATATCCGATGATGGCTCTCTTGCCGCCGTCGATTACTCCGGCTCGGGAGCGGGTGCAGACTATGCGGTGTACGTGGTGAAAACGGACGGTTCGTCTCTTGTCCGTCTCGGTGACGGTTCGGCCATGGGAATTACGCACGACGGGAAATGGATCATGGCGTACTTGCCTTCGACTAGCTCCAGCTTTCGGCTGTTGCCGACGGGGGCCGGAGAAACCCGCACCTTTGACGTCAGCCCAGTTCATGCGCTCAATTACTACGGAAGTTGGACTCGAGATGGTTCCAAGTTTGCGTTTCTGGGATCAGAGCCGGGCAAGCCGCCGCGAGCCTACGTGTTGGATACAACCACTGAAAAAGCATCACCGGTGACGCCCGAAGGCACGACTGATCCCTTAATCTCACCCGATGGAAAACTTATCGCGGCGCGCGACCGGCAGCAAGAGTTCCGGTTGTATCCGGCGGAGGGCGGTGAACCACAGCCTTTGAAAGGGCTCAAAGAAGGTGAGATTCCCATCCAGTGGGATACGTCCGGCAGAAAGTTGTATGTCTGGGATCGCACTTTCCCTGCACACGTATTTATCGTCGATTGGAAAAGTGGTAGTCGTCAGACCTGGACCAGTCTCGTCCCACCCGACTCGTCCGGTGTGCTGTACGGCAATATTGTTATGACGCCAGATGGAAAGACATCAGTCTACCGCTACCGCCGAGATGTAACAACACTATTCCTCGCGGAAGGATTAGAGTAATTCGCTCTAATTTCAATCCCCTGCCGAGCCTCACGTAGGCTGAGCGGCCGTTAGCGCCGTGCCAACAGGAATACTTCTCATATCTGCGTATCGGGTACCGAAGAACCAACGTACGTCGGGATCCTGCGGATTTTTCGCCCGTCCAGCACTGCACCTGTTGATGGGGCAATCCGGAAGTTGAACCATGGTGGGTCAGAGGAGCCAGAACTCGGCTTGTGGTCCGCTTCTCCGGATTCAGTAGCAGAAATTCTTCATTTCCCGGAACCATGTCTGGAAGAGCGGTGAAGTTGGACAGTTCTTGGGCCATATCCTCGCTATCGGTCTTGTGGGATCGAATCGGATTTCACTTCTGGCGCGCATACCCTCGCACTTGCTGAAAACTCGATTGAGGCCTGCCGAGCTACCGAAAAAAGGCGTTTGAGGCCTGCTAAGCTTTGGGCGAGCTGTCGGCGAGGGCCAACCCTAAAACTCCGGTGATTTGTATACCACTTCACCGTCGAGCAGCGTCATGAGGCATTTCATGTCTTTAATCTGAGCGGCAACGATGGAGTACAGGTCCCGGTCCCAGATAGCAATATCAGCTGTCTTGCCCACCTCAATGGTGCCAATTTTTCTTTCGAGGAACATCTGGCGGGAACCCCAGGCTGTATAGCTGCGAAGTGCAGTGTGGATGTCAATAGCTTCGGCAGTTCCAAAAGGGTGAAGGCCGTAGGTTCCCTTTATGGTTTCGCGAGCCGTGGACGCCCAAAGTCCATAACGAGCCGGAACCGGTGTCACGAAATAATCAGATCCGCCCGACCAGAGAACGCTTCGAGACAGGAGGGTCCTTAACGGCTCCAGTCGCTGATCGCGTTGTGGCCCGTAGTTGCCCGCATAGATGTCGCCGATCCACCACATAAATTCGGGCTGCATCTCCGGATAGCCCGCGTCGTACTTCTTTTGCAGGTTGGCCATGGCCTCGAGCGCGTGCGTGGTGGGAAGATTTGCGTGAATGATGCTATGGCGCAATCCAACATGGGGTTGCTCTTGCTCGACTAGCGTGTAGGTATCAACCACCCAGTCCATCGCACGGTCTCCAACGGCGTGAGTGCCGACCGGAACACCGTTCTGATGCAAAAGTCGAACCATATCGCGGTACAAGGAAGGATCCACTTGCGGGTAGCCA
>JBPYDQ010000978.1:0-2749 GCA_051986135.1 Terriglobales bacterium
AACGAGACGTCGAGGCGAGTAATGGAGCCCGCAAAATGACCGTTGGTGTCGAAGATATTCGACACGAATAGCTGAGCGGTATTGCCGCGATCGTTCAATGCCATTCCCCACGGTCCGTCGACCAAATGGCTGCTGCCCAGCTGCGTCAGCAGATTACCTTCGGCGTCGAAGACATCGAGCGGCCCTGGCTCGGCCGTGCCGCCTGAGGTGGGTAGCGACCCGCCGAAGACCAGTCCCACTCTTGCAATCGTAAGAGCGTTTGTAAATCCGATCGGAGAGTTACCTTGGAAAAACGAGCCGGTCTTTCCACTGCGCGGGTCGACGGTGATGATGGTAGTTCCTTGCCCGGCAGTCGTAGAGTTGTTGAAATTCGAAACCAGAAGCTCGCCTGGCGAAGTGATGGCGTTATCTGGAAAATCGTGTGGAACAAAAGCGAGACCGTAAGGCGTAGTGTCCCCGTTGGAAGGGATTGTGGAGACCTGCAGCGGCAGGAACGGCTTAAAGAAGCTGTCGGCGAATACAGTTCGCACAACTCCGAGTTGACCGAATAGGACTATACCGGCGCCGGTCCCAAGGCCCAGTAGAATCCCGCTAACTAAGCGCAATGGCGAAATCTTTCGCATGATTCCCCTCTCTTTTGGACCCGAAAAAACAGCCCTCATCTTGGCCTCATTCGCTTGCAGCGCTACACGCGCTTTCAGCAGTTTGAATCTTCTTGCTCACAAGATTCACACATGCGAGCTGAATGATGTGAATCCCTTCGACTACCTCACAGAGTGCACAGGCATGGCGAGAACCTTATTGCCAGACCTGCGGACTGGATGCCATGGAACTACCGCGCTGCCCTGGAGAGTGGCCTCTCAAATTCCTGTTGATCGCCGGCTACGCACTCTTACCGAAAGGACACAATGCAATGCAGATCTGCACAATCTTGGTCTTCATAGTGGCGCCTCTTCCTGATGGACTTGAAAACTTCAGAAACATTACACACCCGAGTTCCTGACTTTTAGCGCACAAAACTACTCCTTGTTGTCAAGGAGATGTCAAGAAATTGTCATCTTTTTACCAACTCGTCCAAGTCCGGACGGACTTCGATGTGCCCCATTTTTTTTGCACGGCTTGCGGCGAAGCTTTGGAGCTGCTCAACGTGGGAAGGTTACGATGCTTAACTGCCTTCTCGAAGACCTGCACACGCGCCCGCTCCACATCTCTCTTGTTGTGCGACTAATTTAGTAAACACAACAAGCAACAGGCCGTTTCAGGATTGGGTAGAAGGCACCTCTGAAAAAGCACCAAAGGCATTTCTGCTCTGCCCGTCCGTGCGTTAATCTCCCAGCTCGTGTGGGGAATAGATTCCGGACGGCTGAATCAATCCGCGAGGCCAAGGATCACGTGAAATGTCATTCCAAGTGGAGGAGCGTTTTCATCTATCCGTTGTTGCCAATTGGACCGCCGGTGGGATATCCCTTACATGAGAAGGAACGCGACAACTGTTTGCGTCACCTTAGAAGCGGAAAGAGAGTGCGACGAAGTGAATCCAGAGAATAGCGGCAGCAAGCACAGGGCACAGGACACTAAACAGACGAGGAATCAAAAATCTATGCCGAGCGTTTGAGAGTGGACCGATAGTCAGCCACAAACTTCTGAATGCCTTTAGATGTGAGCTCATGCGCGATGTCAAAGCTCTGCCACGGCAGGTTAAGATCCAACCCCTTGTACGGAATCGGTTTCAGCGCCTTGCCGCTCGCACTAACAGCTTTGTAGCTGAAGGCTTGATCTGGCATTGGGAAACCTCTGGTGCCCCATTCCTCTAATACCGGTACCGGAACCGTGGTAAGCTCAACGCCCAATGCAAATGCGGCGAGCAGATGATCGAGATGACGTATGCTGGCGGCTAAAACCTGCACATGCCCGTCGCCGTTTCTATACATTTGCTGAATGTTCTTGACCACGTCCATGCCGTTTTCGCCCCGATCGTCTAGCCTACCAACAAAGGGCGATACATACACCGGCTCCTTTGATCCCCTGGTCGCCGCATACACTGCAGCAGCCTGTTCTTGAGAAAAGCACAGCGTCATGTTCACACGAATTTGTTTCCGCACCGACATCTCTGCCGCTCTTAAGCCTTCGCGTATGCATGGGTACTTAATGTAGGCGTTGGGAATCCAAGAGAACATTTCTTCGCCTTGGCCGAGCATATCCTCGGCGGTGGTGTCAATGTCCGCAAAAACCTCGATAGATACACCGGCATCGCCGACCAATGGGGAGATGATTTGAACAATTTTCCTGTACTCGTCTTTCTCCTCTTGTGCACTCAAAGTGTGGCCCGACGAGATTCTTTGCTGAATTTCAGGATTCCTCGCGATCAGGGTTGGATTTGTCGTTTGGCCGTCAACAAATCCAAGCAGTTGCTTCACGCGCAATGTTTGCTCAGGGTCTCCACCATCGACGAGAATCTTTGTTTTGGGTTTGTTCGCTAGCATGTCTTTTAACCTCGAAAGTTTCCTGTTCGAAACACGAATTTTCAAGCGAGAACCGTCTTCATCAGTAGCCGGCGAATCCATCGGTTCGGATGTCATCTTCGTCGACGCTGGACGCCACTAGCATTTCTCCGATGCCTGCAACCATGCGGGGAGGCCCGGCAATATAAAAGATAGGCCCTCGTAAATCGCTTAGATGCCGCGACAACATTTCCCTATCAATCACGCCCGTCGCTCCGTTCCAGGTTCTCTTGGAATGCAACATGTCT
>JBPYDQ010000979.1:0-9882 GCA_051986135.1 Terriglobales bacterium
GTGGTGGGGCAAGTGGAACTTGCGGATAATGATCTCGACGTCGACGCCGAAATCGTCCTCGTAACCGAGAATCTCAGCCACACGTCCGCGCGGATTCTGAGTTGGCGTAGGCCACTCCAAAATTTCAACGTCCACTACGACGTTGTTGAGGTCTGTCCATTCTGTTCGTCGCGCCGCCTCTTCCCCAACAACGCGGTGCCTGCTCTTGCCGGCCTTCGCGGAAATCTTCTGTTCTGGATACTCCATTCCGGGTGGGATGATGATGTCCTGGGTAATCTTCTCGTCGAGGGGACGAACGTAGTTCTGGCGGCCATAGTGGAAGGTTCCCACCACGCTCTGGTGAGCCCGTCCGACGACTCGGACAATGCGGCCTTCGGCCCGGTCGTCGGCGCGCATGACCCGGATCTCGACCAGTACGCGGTCGCCATGCATGGCGGAGCCAATCGCCGGGGGCGGGATGAAAATGTCACATTCCAGATTAGCTTTTAAACCCGTATCGCGCGACTTGGCATCGGGAGTGACGAAGCCATAGCCATCGCGATGCAGGCTGAGGCGGCCCACCACCATGTTCTTGCCGGTCGCAGCTTCGGGTGTTGCGTAACGATCGAAGTCGACCTGCAACAATTCTCCACTGGCAACCAGGCGACGCAGGCGTTCTGCCAATTCCTGGCGCGCATCGCCGTGAACTCCCAGCTCGCGGACCAGTTGCTTGAACCCTGCCGTATGACGGGGCTGACGCTCGATTTTCTTGAGAATGGCGGAATCGCTAAGACTGGCCAACGGCCTTACCTGTTTCACCCAAGGCAGAAAGATATTTTTCCTGCAATATTCGAAGATGATGCAGCTCGTGTCCGGCTATGATGTACGCCGTGGCGCGCACGGTCACCTCATTATTGTTGGCGGTGCCACGGCGGTCCCAGCCTTCTGGCGCCAAGTGGCGGAACAACAGCACGGTCGAGCGGCGAACAGCGGTGAACTCCAGAACCAGTTCCGCCAGGGTGACGGATGCGAAAGGGCCGTTAGCTACGTAGTCGTCCTGCTCGAATCCCTCGATAGGGGTCTTATCGTTGCGCGCGATGCGTAGAGCGCGATAAGCAAAGACTCGCTCGCTGTCGATCAGATGGCCTAAGACCTGCTTGATGGTCCATTTACCAGGCGCATAGCGGAAGTCTGCCTCCCGGTCGCTCAATCCGGACAGGGCCTCGGCCGTCTGCCCGGCCTGCTCGGTTAGCAGGCTGACAATGTCGCCATTGGGAACCAGCGAAATGTACCTCGAGTAGTAGGAAGCGTATTCGGATGCTTGGGGAACACTCGGGCTTAGAGATTTCATAGGCTTTCCTCTCTGAGCAGGATGCGAATATGGGAATGGGGACTCAGTTTATCTCGGGCGTGCCCGGATCGGGGTGTCCTGGTAAATTTCGGTACGAACCTTTACTGGCGGAAATTCTTACCTCCAATGGTGAGCGGACCGCCGCACCAAAGTGCCTTTTGGGACAACCAAAAATGCTGTCTGGCGGCATTTTTCACATCGCATCCTCAGCAACTCCGGGGTACAATGCCGATTGGTCCTGTAAGTGCACACCATAACCATCACTGCAACACCAGGAAAGGATTTTTCTCATCATGTGGAAACCCACGAATCAACCTACGCCCACCGGCCGGCCGTCTGAGCCGGAGCGTCCTGTGTCCACGCCGACCGCCTCAGCGGCAGAACCTACGCCGCCGGCTCCGGCTCCGCGTCCCGTCGCCAGCAGCAGCACCGCCGACCAGGCCACCATTGGCAAATCGCTGGTGATCAAGGGCGAAGTGACCGGGTCGGAATCACTGTACATCGACGGCCGCGTGGAGGGTTCCATCAGCCTTTCTGGCAATCGTGTAACCGTAGGCCGCAACGGCGTGGTCTCGGCCAACATCAGCGCGCGCGAGATCGTGGTACTGGGCAAGGTACGTGGGAACTTGACTGCTAGCGACCGCGTCGACATCCGCAGCGATGGCTCGCTGACCGGCGATGTCGTTGCCGCTCGCATCTCGATCGAAGACGGCGCCTTCTTCAAAGGCGGCATCGATATCCGCAAGGCCGGCCAAAAGGCAAACGGCGAGGACATCAAGCCCGCGAGCGAGAAGCCCGAGGCAGTCGGCGTAGCAGCCAGGGCCTAGGTTTCTCTCGAAAGATCAGCGGCGGACAATCCCGAGGAGGGGTGTCCGCCGTTTTGCTTTGGCCCGACGTCCCAGATTGATGCCAGCTCGCTAATAACGCGATTTGGACAGGGGTGGTAAGCAACTAGAAAAACCACGGATCCTGCTGTAGTTTGCGGAAAGTCTGCCCCGCTTAGCATCCCACCGGCACCCTGTTGTGCCTTGGGAAATGCCTAACTCCCCAGGTCTAAGCCTGCAATGCGACCGCATCCGTCCCACAGTTTGCAAAGCTGATTCTTGCCTGTCAAGGTGCCCACCGAGAGGTCTCGCCAACTGTCAGGTGTTTAGGGTTCGATTCCCGAACTCAGCTCTTCGGCTTGCTGCTCGGCCACCCGGGGATAAGCGGCTTGCTTGCGCCAACGTAGGTCACGAGGCAGATTGGAACGGAAGATCCATAACCCTAGAGCGACCACCGCTGTCCAGGTGATCGTGACCAGCGCAAGGTTCAGCAAATCTCGGGTACGACTTCCCTGCAACTCGACCAGCTGGGAAACACGATGCGACAGGTAACCCGCAGCGGCCGCCGTAATCGCGGCTTTTGCTAATTCTGCCCACGGCAGGTCGCGCGCTGGCACAAGTTTTCGATGATTCAACAATAAGGCGACGGCTAAGGTGTTCGCGACTATGCCCAAGTCGGACGCGATGGCCAATCCGACTACGGAGAAAGTGTGAAACAGGGCCGAATACACCGGCAACGATGCCACCGTAAGAGTGGAGGCAGCGATCATAGGAGTCAAGGTGTCCCCGGTGGCATAGAACGCGCGCGCGTAGAGCGCCTGGGCTGACCAAAATGCCAGGGAAAGCGAAAACCAGAAAAAGTAAACCGCGGTGGTTTCCGCATTGGAAACCGTGAAACGGCCCCGCCGGTAGACCAGGTCAATGATCGGCAGGGCGCCCGCCATCATCCATGCGCTAGCCAAAAACGAGGCGGCCGCAACTCGATAGACCGAGGTGCTCACCGTGGCTGAAAACTCCGCGCTTCGCCTTTCACCGAACAGCTTTGCAAAAAACGGCAGCGATGCCTGTCCCGTCGCTTGCCCAAGAACGGCGATGGGAACCGCGAACAGGCGCTTTGCGAAATTGAGTCGGGCGATGTCGCCCGCGCCTCCGGAAGCAAAGTACCGCAGAATCCAGTCATCCGCTGTGACTAACGACACTCCCAGCATGAGCGGGATCGACATTCTCACCCACTCCCGGAATACCTTGTTCTTCACAGCAAAGGACGGCCGATAGCCCGTTCCCACCTTGGCAGCTCCCACCGCATTAATCAGGAACGGACCAATGACACTCCCCAGCAGCGCACCATAAGCGAGTGACGCAATGCCTAACCGGCGCCCGAAAACGATGCCGCCCACAATAATAAAGACGTTGTAGAGAACCGGTCCGAAGGCGGGGAACAAGAACAGCCGTTTTGAAAGCAAGACCGCCGAAACAATGCCGCCGACATAAAAAAAGATTTGTGCTGGAAGGAGAATGCGCGTCAGGAAAACGCAAAGCCGGATCTGCTCGGGGTTGAACCCGTGAAACATCCAGCGCACAAACGCGGTAGTGTAAATCTCAGCCAATGCGATTCCCGCCAGCAAGACCGTCGTCATCACGGTGATGATGATGGAAAACGTCTCTTGCGCCTCCTGCTCGCGGTGTTCAGCAACAAAGCGCGTGTAGATGGCAATGAAGGTGATGGAGGCGGTCCCGCCTGCAACCATATAGTTCAGCCAATCGGGCAAGGTGAAGGCAGCAACGTAGGCGTCGACCTGGGAGCCAGCCCCGAAGGCATATGCAATGTACATCTCGCGCAGATACCCGATAACGCGGGATGCCAGGATGGTCGTCATCAGCAGAAACGTGGCCGACAGTTCGGTGTGCTGGTGCGAGGGACGAAACAGCCGCAACGCATGCCACAGGGAACCTAGAGACGTGGTTGAAGGCGGGTTCGATGATGACCGCATGGATGTGGCGATTCTACACGCCAGCCCGTAGTCGATCGTGGGACGTTCGGGGGATACTTGCACAGGTTCCGGGCTGTCGGCTACTCAGCGTTGTATGTGCCGCTCGCGACAAATCTTGGACCTGGAGAGGCGGTCCGTCGAATGCACGGGAGCCCCCGCTTATCTGTTGGGGACGTTTCCAGATTCAGCGAAAAAGCCAGGTTTGAGAAAAATCGCCGCCTCGTAATCAGGCAGTTTTTTGGCTACTAGGGCAGTGCCTTCACCAGCTTGAGTTTCCATGCTTAATGCGGTTCGTTTACTATGGATCTAGAAGATGGGGCGGATCGCCGCCATCGGCATCGAACACATGGATATTGAACACATAGATTTATGAAATTCAGTCTCGTTTTATTCGCTTCGATTGTGTTGCTTGTCACCGTCGCGGTTGGCCAGAGCGCTGACAATCCAGCCCTGCGGCCACCCAAGGGGGCGCAGGTCGCCATCGTTGTATTTGAAGACCTCGAGTGCCCTGACTGCGCGCGGGCAGCGCCCTTGGTGGAAGAAGCTTCGCGCACCTATCACATTCCGGTGGTGCGCCATGATTTCCCTCTGCAGATGCACCCGTGGGCTTACGACGCCGCGGTGCTGGCTCGATACTTCGACACCCGCTCCAAGAAAATCGGCAACGAGTTTCGCGACACGGTTTTTCGGCACCAGCTGGAAATCAGTAAAGACAATCTGCACGCTTTTGCTGAGAAGTTCGCCGCCGAGCGCAAAATTGACCTGCCATTCGCCGTTGATCCGCAAGGAAAGCTAGCGGCTGAGGTAGAAGCCGATCGCGGTCTGGGCAACAGTCTCGCCTTGAACCACACTCCTACAATTTATGTGGTTTCTAACAAGAGTGTTGGCAAGCCATTCGTTGAAGTTGTGGATCGCAGCCAGTTGTTTCAGTTGATCGACGCAATGAAGCAGGGCGAGTAAGCATCCAGACACCGCCCGCGCCCAAGCATTTGATTTCCGGCTCAGTAATCTCCCCTGATAAAGCAAAACTGTGGCCGGGCATTCAATCGGCAGGTTAGGGAGAAGGGGTGTGAGTGGGATCGAAGACAGGCTCGCGGCAAAACCAGTCGTGCTCGAAGAGCAATGGTTTAGGTGACGGGACGCAGCCGAAGGGCAGCCGGCGGGCATTTTAATCTCGAACAAGTCTGGGTGCATGGGCTCGCTACAATCGAGCGGGATGTGAGAGAATTCAATTGGTTTGCGCTTGTTCGACCAGCGGCAGTTGCAGGTGACGACAGGATCGAATGGTTCCCTATGAATTTGGCAGGACCATCAGGATCTCGTGCTTACGATCCACTCGGATCATGGGGTAAATGCTCGGCTAAGCAGCCTGCGACGGAAAACCTGGCAACGAGCGCAGCCCTATCCTGCATATCGCGGCGCGCGCGGTTCTACGATCGTCGTCCGAGAGGCTCTTCACCTCTCAAGTAGCATCTCCTGTTGCAACCGGCGTGCCTTAAGCCGGGCATCCCATATCAGGTGGGTTCTCAACCGTCGCAGAACTCGGCCGACTGACAGCGTATTTGGCTTCTGGGTACATGCGATCGAAAATCACCCACATAGCTGCAATCAGGACAAATACAAATACGCTGCCTTCGGGCCCGACGCTTCCGCCGGTTAGCCAGATTGGGCCATGAAACGATGAGTTCAAAAGGTGACCGGGCTCGACTGTCCCGCTATTGGGCACGGAGTAGAGAAACGTTTCTCCCCAATCGAAGGCTTGATGGAATCCGACGGCAAACCACAAATTGCCGGTGCGGCGCAGTGTCAGACAGAAAAAGAAACCTATCAAGCCTGCGCTAAGCAGGCCGAGCCAGGCCTCACCCGAATTTCCCCAGTGCAGTCCGCCGAAGGTTGCCGACAGAATGACGGCAGCCGGCCAGAACCCCAGGGCATTGGTCAAAGTGAATTGTGGGTAACCGCGGAGCAGGAACTCCTCAAAGAAGCCCACGAGCAGGAAGAAGAAGCCCCAGAACACCGCGAATCTAAGGACACGCACACCATGCAGCGCCAGGTGTCCAAAGTAGAAGCCGTGCAGTCCGCGGATCGCCACCAGAAGAACCGTGATGGCAACCAATCCCCAAAGACCCCCGATCCAGAAGAGTTTTCCGAAAGCCTGGCGGCCGGGTAAGCCATAATCGCCGAAGTGGCGTTTCTCGATGCGGGCCATGACCCATGCAGGGACGATGGCCGCGAGCAGCAAGGTACCTTCCTGCGCAACTTGCGCCCATAAACTCGCAGGCCCATGGGCGTGCGAGAGCTGAAGAATAAATCCCAGGGCCAGGGCTATCCCCACGACCATCAGCAAGTACAAGAGGAGACGCCATCCCGGCCGGATGCCCTGTGGGTTTAAAAACAGTCTACGGGCTAACGATGGCTCGGGAGCTGTTGCCTGCGAGGCATCGGTTGGCGGCAACATGTTGCCGGGGGGAATGCTGGGATCGGATTCGGTCATTGAGTTTTGCTCTCCGTCAGCATAGCTGACAAATCGTCTTCAGCAAACTGCACGCTCACGTGGTAAAACTTGTTTTTCCGCAATGCACAGCTTCTTCCACAAACAGCGATTCGGCGAACCGCAGTTTCTCGCCGGTCTTCTGCTACTCTTTTTTCTAACACAATGTGCCTGGCTCGTGAGGTCTGGCCCGGGTTCCGGGCGTCTGGATGCCGCCCAACAAGTTGTTATTCGACGAGGCTTAGAGCAGTGGCGGGGGAAACACAGTCAGAATTCTGCGCCCCGAGCATTGGGGGGAGACGAGGATGGGGTAGAGTTTCCGTCGTCGATGACCGACACGGCGGCTAGCGACATTCACCCGCCCCCAGCGATCTTCGATCCCAATCATTCAGCGTTGTATTACCTGGTGTCGGCAGCTCCACTGCGGTTTTGGCCGACCTTCCGCGCCCGGGATTCGCTTGCGACCTGGGGATGGCTGGCCAGCGCGCCTGGTTTACTGTTCGGACTTTGTCTGGGAGCCTCGGTTTGGTACGTGGCCCGGCGCTTATACGGCAATGCCGGTGGCTATATCGCACTCACACTGTTCTCGTTTGCCCCTGGCTTCATTCGCGCGTCAGCCGGTTGGTTCTCACAGCCGGAGACGGGAGCAGCGTGGGGAGCGTTCGGCGCAATTTTTACTGGCATTGCCGTAGCTCACACTTTGTATGCTCCGCGTGAAGTTGTGCTATGGAATTGGCGGCGCATTGTGCTGCTGGGCGTTGCGCTGGCCATGGGCATCGGCTCGCAGTTCTCGCTGGTAGTCCTGATTCCGCTCGTGCTCGCTTTTGTCTTGTATCTCGCGCCCACGCGCAGAAGAGCAGCCCTGGTGATCTGGGGAACAGCTTGCGCTATCGCATCCCTGCTGCTGCTGGCATCCTACTTTTTCCGTATCCCGGCATTTTGCAGTGCTATGCGCAGTGCCAGATTCTTGCCGGCAACCGGCCGGGCGTTGGTCATGCTGGGTGCTTACCGGCAACTCTTGCGACAAATGGTCGAGAATTGTCCAGCCCTTCTGGTGGGATTACCGGCGGCCCTGGTTGTGTTCGTGCTCTGGCGCCGCACCCGCTATTTTGGAAATGCGGCGCCCCTGCTGCTAAGCGTCCTCTTCCTGGCCCTTGGCCTTACCATGCCGCATTATCCTGGGTTGGGGTTCCGTCTTATCGCTTTGCCGTTTCTGTTCTTATTTGTCGCAGGAATCGCTGCCGATGCACTCGAGACTCGCTACCGCGCCGTGATCCTCCCCGCGATCGCCGGTTTGCTCTCCTCCTACGCGCTGTGGAGCATGCTGGAAGTGGCGCGCGCCCGAGCTTAGCCAGAGAGCTGGCTGGTCGACGCTGCAATGGCATCTCGCAGTTGGTCGACGCTCCAACGAATTTCTTCGGCAGCAATCACCGCGGGCGGAGCAATCAGGATGTGGTCGCCGGCAATACCGTCGACGCAGCCTTGCATGGGGTAAACCAGCAAGCCGTGTTCCAGGGCGGCTTGGCCCACACGAGCAGCAAAATTCTGATGGGGGGGAAAGGGCTGCTTGCTCTCCTTGTCGGCGACAAACTCCACCGCCCAGAGCAGGCCGATTCCACGGATATCGCCCACCGCGGGGCAGTCGCGCAATGTTTCGAGTGCGCCTTTGAGTTTCGCGGCTGCCGAGTCGCTGACTTCCGGATTGGCAGCGTCGATCAGCTTATTCTTTTTCAGATGCTGCAAAACGGCCCGCCCCGCCGCCAAGGCGATTGGATGGGCGTTATAAGTAAATCCGTGCAAGAACGCGCCTGAACCGCGGGCGATGGCATCTGCCACCCTCTGGCTGGCGATGACTGCCCCCAGGGGTGCATATCCGCTGGAGAGGCCCTTGGCCGCGACCAGAATGTCGGGAGCAATTTGCCAGTGCTCCACTGCAAAGTTCCGGCCAGTACGGCCCATTCCGGTCATTACTTCGTCCGCGATGAGGAGAACACCGGCGTCACGGCAGATTTGCGCAATCCTCTGTAAATAGCCCGGTGGAGGAGTGACGGCCCCTAAAGTCGCGCCGCTGACCGGTTCAAAGATGAAGGCCGCTGCTTCGCCAGCTGTCGCGTGAATCGCCTCTTCGACCTCAAGCGCATACTTCTGGCCACATTCGAAGCAGCTGTCGGTCGACTGGTAAGCGCAGCGATAACAGTACGGCATGCCGACGTGCTCGAATTCTCGAACCATCGGCAGGTAAATTTCCCGGCGACGCCGATTGCCCGAAACCGACAACGCGCCCAGTGTGGCTCCGTGGTAGCTCTGCCGGCGGCTCAGCACCGAGTGCCGCTTTCCTTGTCCCACTTCCACCTGATACTGGCGCGCCAGCTTGAGAGCGGTTTCTACAGACTCGGATCCCCCCGAGGTGAAATACACGCAGCCGCCCCGAAAACTTTCTCCGGCGAAGTCAAGGAGTTGGCGCGCATATTCTTCTGCAACCGGCGTGGTGAACTGGCTCGTGTGGACGAATTCTAGCCTACCCGCCTGTTCTGCCATGGCCGCGGAGATTTCCCCAACGCCATGACCGATAAAATTCACCGCCGCCGATCCGGAGAAATCCAGATAGCGTTTACCCGCGGAATCCCAGACGTAGACTCCTTCGCCGCCGACAGCTGCGGGAAACGCTTTGCGAAAGGAACGGCGAAGGACAGCAGAATTAGCGACTTCGAGATGTGTCACAGCTTGGGACACGAGGCGATTATCAAGTTGGAAGGGCGAAGCTGTCAAAACCTCATGCGCCGGCCCCCACCAGAATTGGCTAAATCGAGCGCGGTCGGGCGCGGCGACCACTGTTTGCAAAAATGTCTCTCCCAGACGGATCGTAAGTGGCATGGTTCTGGAAGATGGGTCGGTCTTCAGTCTAGGGCTGCTGAGGAATCTCGAGCGGCGCACGAAGGCACGGCTCGTCTGGGATTTATCGAGGAGACGATCGGCCACGGCCGATGCCCGCTCACCGGGTCGTTTTACGCCCGAAGTGAGGGGCGGGGGTGCTTGCGCCCACTGCCGGACTGTGAGCGATCGGCGGTGATTGTGCGGCGCATGGCAGCCGGAACAGAGTGCGGGATTTGCCTGTGGGGGTCATCACAAGGGGAGAACTGGCGCAGGCGGCAAACCTGTGGGTGCTTGCGTTAGCGCCCTTGCGGGGAGTGAATCCAGGTCAGGATTCCCAGGGAGCTGGCAATCAGGCGATCGCCGCCCGATATC
>JBPYDQ010000980.1:0-4353 GCA_051986135.1 Terriglobales bacterium
TGTTCGCTCGATAGCCCATATCATCCCGGCGGATGGCCAGCACGGTTGTGCCGCTCGAAGTGTTTTCTTGCAGCAGCTTGTCTTGCATTTGCCCGAGCTCTGGATGTGCTGCTAAGCCCGCATTCAAGGACTCCATCGCCTTGGCCATCTCCTCCGAGGAATTATAAAAATTCAAATACAGTGCTTCGGAAGGGCCTGTCATCGACTCCAGTTCTACCCAATAAACAGGTAGGTTCTCGCGGTTGAAGATGCGCGCGATCGATGTCTCCAGTTCGTTGTAAGCTCCCACGTGGCCGGGCTTGAGCTCCTGATGAGCCATGTTCAAGAATTGCGGGGCACCAGGGTCCGGCATGCTCGTGTTATTTACCTGCGCTCCCGCCCGGCAGCAAAACGCCAGCACCACCGGCAGAACCAACAGCCATTGAAAAGATCTGCGTGTCACGTCTGGACCTCCACGCTGGCAATTGCATGCGCTCTGACACGGTCATTCGAGAATGCCGGTTCACGAGATTTCGGAGACTGCGTCAGCTCGTTCATCGATTAGATCAGAAAAAACCTTCTGCAGTTGTTCTTGTCTTAAGGGGAGATGTGCCGTGGCACCGGTGGGTCGAAAGCCGGCGCATCGTTAGTTCGGGCTGTGCGCGCGCCGAAACGGCGTAACCTTGCTGCTGCTGCGCCGCTCGCGAGCATCGGCGTCAAGACGCTTTCGCACAAATTCCGCCCATAGGCCTCGCGGCTCCTGGCGGAGATAGGCGGAGAAATGGTGTTTGCTCCGGGCTTTCTCATCTGCCTTTTCGTAAACCAGCGCCAGGTTTAGGTGGGCTTGCGCCATATCAGGAGCGCACGACAGCGCCGCTCTGAATTCCTCGATGGCGCGATCGGTCTCTCCAAGCCGGTCGCTAATACATCCGAGATTGAAATGCGCCAATGCGTGGTGGCGGTCGATGGCGACGGCAGTGCGGAATGCCTGCCGTGACTCCTCCCAGCGGCCGAGGTGAAACAGCGCGGTGCCCAGGTTAAGGTGGGCTTCGATCCATTCCGGAGCGGTTTTAATGACTTGTCGGTAGGCATCGACGGCTTCACCGAGCGTTTCCTGGCTGTTGTCCAGCGTCATCGCCAGCTCGAACCATTGCTCGGCTGTGCGCGAGCCGAGCAAGTGCACCTTCTTCTGAAGGGGCCCGGTTTCGAAATCCATGACGAATTGCCCGGTTAGCGGTTCAATTGAGCGTCCATTAGGTCCAGGCTCGCGCACGATCACCTCATCGCCGGCCACGGAGATATGTAACGAGGAAAGCGGGCCCGGCGCTCTTCCGAGTTGACGCTCGAGCGCCCGCACCGCCCGGCTGAGTCGTTGCGCAGGAACCCGTTGCGCCGTCAGGCGTCTGAGTGCTTCGACTGCAACCAGATCACTGAAGCTGAAAAATCGTTCTCCCCAACGCGAACGCGGCCGGAGAAGCCGCAGGCGGGACCAATACTCGAGTTGCTGGCGCGTGGCGCCGGTCATGCGCTGCACTTCACTGCGCGTGAATTGCTGCTCCACTCGCCAGACCCAACAATAATTGAGTCGCCCCAGAATAGGCAGCAATCCGCCGGCAGGCAATAGCGAATTCACGCGAATTTTTCACAGCCATGTGCGTACTGTGCAAATTTGCGCCTCGCGCTTGCCCGGATCCGCCGGAGCGGCACTGGGCTCACTAGTTCGTCGAGAGGACTCACCTTGGGCCTCGCGCTGCGGAATTCAACCACCGGCCTGTTTACCGTCTATCCGACGTTAGCATCTTGAAAACCGACATCACTCTGCTGTGCGATTCGGCTCCCGCTTGGTTGGCCATGGAAGTCCCCTCGTCGCATGCAGCCGCAGCGTATCGAACGCTGCCATCTTGAGCGACAGACGAGCTGTGCCCGGCCGATACTCATCGCCTTTTTGGCTTCGTGTCTTGCGGTCAGCGCCCCCGCAGATGTGCGGGCCGCATGCGGTCACGTTCCTCCTCGCTTTCGGTGTTGCTCTGGCGCTGCTTGGCGCCGAGTATACGCCCGGGTAGCGCACAGGTGGCTGCCGACCCGGCTATCTCCATCATAACCGTTCGCACCGAAGCCCAGGAGTTGGGGCAGATGGTCATGGACATGCGTCTTCCCGGCGTTCCAAGTGCCGGTCTTGTGAGGTGCGCATTGGCCGAGCGGTTCCGCAACGAATCCGCCGCTGGCCCTGGATCTGCTGATGGATACTGCCGTCGTCGATCTGCCCGACCGCATCGGTGGGGAAGTTTCCAGATTTACCGTGAAGCACTTCACAGTAAAAAAACATGCTCGCACGACGCATGTCATGGTAAAAATGTGGCAAAATGAACCGCGCTAGTCATCGGCGCTAACGGCGAAGGTTTTAGTTTCGCCGGACCGATAGGATGAACTGCACCGATTGCGTTTGGCTGCCATCTCGATCAAGGACCGCATGAGAAGCGTCGGGGATGTGCTGATGGTGGAGTCAACGCCGGCCATGGGGCGCGCCTGACTGTAGGGGTTCCGCTCGGCTGACATGGCGACTAAAACCAAACAAGCTATTCGCGTCTTAATGGCCGATGACCATGCGATCTTCCGTGACCGCCTGCGCAAGCTTTTGGATGCCGATGACGACATCACCATCGTGGGCGAAGCTTCCAGCGGCAATGAATGCATCAAGATGCTGTCGAAGTTCAAGCCGGATATCCTGCTTCTCGACTTGCGCATACCCGATAAGGACGGTCTTGCCGTGCTGGAGGAAGTGAATTTCGATTCACTGCCTACGCGCGTGATCGTGCTTACCGCCGCCGAAGACGACCACGACGTGGTCCGGGCCATGCGCCTGGGCGCACGCGGCATGGTCCTGAAGCAATCCGCCAACGAGCTGCTGTTAAAGAGCATTCACCGCGTCCACAGCGGTGAAATCTGGCTTGATAATCGCATGACCGCGGAGGTCCTGAAGGCGTTCGCCAAAAGTTCCGATGACGGCCCGCGGCGCGATAAGCCGTTGCTCAGCGACCGCGAAAAAGAGATCGTGCAGCTAGTAGCCCAGGGGTGTCGCAATAAAGAAATCGGCGAAAAGCTCTTCATCAGCGAGCAAACCGTTAAAAATCACCTGCACAACATCTTCGATAAACTGGGCGTCTCCGACCGCCTAGAACTTGCGTTGTATGCGATACATCACCGTCTGATTGACCACGCCTGACCGACCGCGGCTGTCCGTCATTTCGCACCATGTATGCTGCCCCGAATTACACTGCCCCCGATCGCGCTCTCTTCAACAACAAGGTGAATTCACTCGCTAGCCTCCACGCGCGTGGAGGAAAGGTGCGGAATCGCCGGATAGGAATGCCCCCTTCAGATACACAGCAGCCGCAGGGCCCCGGGTGCTGCGGCTCATAAAGCCGTTTAGGGCCGGTTTCACCCCATTCCGCACCAATGAGAAAGATTAGAAACGGGAGCTCAGGATAGCGAAGATGAGCAGTGTTCATACGGCTTCCGCGAGGTTCCGCAAGCCCACAGCTCGCGTATCGAAGCGCAGGGCAGAGCACCCTTCGGAAGACTCAACCGACACCACAACCGACACCGGTTTTCTGGGTTACGTAGACACGTCGCCACAAGAACTCGACGCGCAGAAAAGAGCCTTCACTCGCTTGGCTCGTTCCGGCCGAAGCGCGTTTCATGCGAGGTTCCAAGACACTCACTCACCCCCAGCTTTGCCGCGATCTCTCGTCGGGCTACCCCAGAATCGCATAGACGGGCACTCTACAGAGCATCCACGAATACTCGCGGCCTACCAATCTCTCGGGCGCACATTTTGATGGGAACCCTGGCGGCGGGAGCCGGGCCCCTCACCATTTCTGAGGCTGGGCCTTGGTTGGCATGCGTGCATACCAGGCCGCCACATGGGTGGGGAGGAATGCTGACTGGAGCGTCGTGCAATGCACCGCACCCTGCGATAGAGTTGCGAGCCAATACCGATTGGGGATGACGCAAAGGAGTGGCAGCTCACCGTTATGCCTATTGTTCAATTTGCGTTCAATGGGCTTTATTGATCCTTCGCCAACAGTGACTTACGGGCGACCAATGGTTAGGATTATCAGTGATCACAGGTGCGTACGCCAGATCTGGCTGGACGGGCATGAGGTGGGAGGGACCATGAGCCCTTCGGAAGCGAGGGCAGAGTCGCTTTTATCGGCTGAAAAGCGAACGCTCGAGATGATTGCTAGTGGGGCGAGTCTTCCCGACGTGCTGAATGACTTGTGCCTCACCATTGATGCTCACGCACCGGGTGTTATTTCAACAGTTCTGTTAATGGATCCGGACGGGCTGCGGCTCTGGCCCGGAGCTGGTCCG
>JBPYDQ010000981.1:0-10729 GCA_051986135.1 Terriglobales bacterium
ATCGCATCCTGGAGCTGTAGAAGGTTCCAAGGGTTAGGCTGTTCGCCTATTAAAGCGGTACGTGAGCTGGGTTCAGAACGTCGCGAGACAGTTCGGTCCCTATCTGTTGTGGGCGCAGGAGATTTGAGGGGGCTTGTCCTTAGTACGAGAGGACCGGGATGAACGAACCTCTTGTGTTCCAGCTGTCACGCCTGTGGCATAGCTGGGTAGCGAAGTTCGGTTGTGATAACCGCTGAATGCATATAAGCGGGAAGCACTCCCCAAGATGAGATCTCCCAACCCGTAAGGGATAAGAAGGGCCCAGGAAGACTACCTGGTTGATAGGCAGGATGTGGAAGCGTAGTAATACGCGCAGCTTACCTGTACTAATCGCCCGTTCGGCTTGACCATAAAATTTACTCGGTGCATGGAAGCTCCTAGCTGCTAGCTCCTGGCTACTTGCTAGAACCTGAGCAGAGCAGTTAGAAGTTCAGCTGGAGCTTCGCGCCGACGAATTAATAAAGCCTTGTCCTTCCGAGCCGTCCGCCTCCGCGGGCGTCGAGGGAGCCAATCTATTCAGTTGTGAGACTTCGTTCTCAAGTTCTTTGAAAGTTTGCAGCCAGGTGTTTGGCCAAGTTGACCAAGACCAATGCTGCTTCAAGTTGTCGGTGATCTTACCGCGGGGGACCCACCCGTTCCCATCCCGAACACGGAAGTTAAGCCCCGCCGGGCCGATTGTACTGCACGCGAAAGTGTGTGGGAGAGTAGGTCGTTGCCGGCATGAATAAAGGCCGATCATGGAAACATGACCGGCCTTTTCCTTTTCGGACTGAATTCGGCTTCTACCCTCAAAGTGTGCTTTCCAAGGCTGGCTGCCGCACGTGATTCTCCTCGACAACAGCGTCAGAATCATTGTTGGGTTGCTTGACCTCTACCAGAGCTGGAGCGCAGGGAGGCGAACTGTGGAGGTCGACCGGCCTGGCTGATAGCCTCGCTTCCGGTTCGGTGAATTACAGCCTAGGCTCTCGCCAGCGAGGTCAGCACAAAGAGCAGCACGACCAACAGCGCCGGCCGAGGCAGCCGTCGCATAAGTTTCCAAACCATAAAGCTCATGACTCGATCCTCCGCGTCGGGGAATTCGCGAATGCCGGGCCATGCCACAGGCTAAAAACCTGGGACTTGGCACACCTACCGCCTAGCGTGTAGCTTGGAACCGTGGCAGATTTTAGGCAAAATCCTTCCAAAGGGCAAGCCTTTAATGAGCTGGATTAAAACCGTTCCCATTTCGGAAGCCGGGGAAAGGCTCCTCAAGGCCATCGAGGCCGAGAAGGAGCTCTATCCTAAGGAATACGCGACCCCTGTCCATCCCGCACCAGGCGGCGGCGTCGCTGACATTGTTGCGTCACACACCCTCATTCCCGACGCGCTTTATCATGCGTTCGCGACCTTCGGGGTCCTGATGTCGCCCGACCTGCCGCTGAGCCGCCGCCAGCATGAAATGATCGCCACCATGGTGTCGGTCACCAACCGGTGCGTCTATTGAATCGACTCGCACGCAGAGTTTCTGCGCAGGGTTACGCTCGACGAAGACATGGTTCGTGCCTTGGAGACGGACTACGAAAAAGCGCCCCTCAATCACCTGGAGCGGCTCATGCTCGACTACGTGATCAAGCTCACCAAGGACGCCACCAAGGTCTGCCCCGAAGATCACGACCGGCTGCGCGATGCTGGCTTCGACGACAAGGGGATTCTGCAGATCACGCTGATCGCCTCCTGGTTCAACTACATCAACCGGGTAGCTGACGCGCTGGGTGTTGGCCGCGACGCAGCCGTCACTCAGCTGGACGGCGCTCGAACACGCGGGTGATCTGGTCGAGATCTGCCGTTTTTGACGGCTGCCAAGCGCTCCCGAGTTTTCTGAGCCGTCGCGCGATTTCGTCCAAAGGTTGGGCTTTTGTGGATTTGACGAACTCATGCCACTCCCTGAGGACTTGGCTGCGCTGGTCGGGGTTGGCGTCGTCGCAAAACTGTTGCGCGGCGTGCTGCAGGGAACCGTGCTCCTGCTTCCAGTCCTCGTGCAGGTATCCGCGCAGGAAATATTCGAGCGTAGCAAATTCCCGAGGCTTCCCGGGCTGCTGATCCATCACCGACACTCCGGGTACGAAGTCAGAACGTGGTATCGTCGGTCGCCGTCCCATCGGAGGATTACGACCGCGTCCGAGCACGGCCGCGCTACTCGCTCGCCGCGATCAAGCGTGCTCCCGATCGGATGGCTGGGATCACCGCGATACTCTAACACCAGGTTCGGGTGCCCGCCCGGGCGGTTCAACCACCGCTCGATTCTAGGCTGAGCTTCCTGCAAAACCGTTCCCACCACGTGCTCGGCAATCTCGCGCTCGGTGTAGGAAGATGCGGCAGAGATATCAGGTTCATGATTCAGGCGATCTCGCAACTCACGATTCGTTCTGCCCACGTGACGGCGCAATGTGTGTCCACCGGCCGCCTCGTCCTGTGATAGATCGCGGGCTACACCGTGTATATCCCGCGCCCGATCCTCGTGATCTGAATTGGTCTGCGGGGCGCGCTGGCACGCGGACAGAATCCCGCCCAAGAGTAGCGCAGAAAAGCACCCGAGCATTTGCTTCTTAAAACTCATGCCCCAGATGAAACCGATAAGCAATGCTACTAGAATTGTCTTAAGATTCACGCATGCGTCGCCGGGTGCATAAGGCAGGCAACCTGGGCAAGGGAGGCACTTACCCCACGCGCTGATGCCATATCTCTCCTTAATAGACTGTCTGGGCAATTTTGAGCGGCAGGGCTCCGAGTGCGCCTACATCATCTGCCGCGATTATCGCAGTGTCCGGTGGACCTATTCCGAGGTTCTCGACCTCGCGCGTCGGTTCGGACGCGAGTTGGACAGGCGGGCGATCCGCAAAGGGGATCGCATCCTGCTCTGGGGAGAGAACTCGGCGGAATGGGTCGCGGTATTTCTCGGATGCGTTTTTCGGGGCGTGGTTGTGGTTCCCATGGATGATGCTGCCAGCCCCGACTTCGGGTTGCGAGTGGCGCACGAAGTAGACGCCAAGCTGTTGGTTTGTTCGCGAAAGCACGCCTCGGGGCAAACGCCATTTCCGACACTCACTCTCACCGACCTGCCACAAATCCTTTCCGCCCTTCTGGCAGATCACAACCCGCAGCCGGATCTCGAGGCCGGGGACATCTTGGAAATTGTCTTCACCTCTGGCACCACCGCCGAACCCAAGGGTGTCGTGATCACCCACAGCAACGTTCTTGCAAACCTCGCGCCGCTGGAACAGGAAATCAACAAGTATATTAAGTACGAACCCCTGGTTCATCCCCTGCGCTTTCTCAATCTGCTTCCGCTCAGTCACGTTTTCGGGCAGTTTCTCGGAATCTTCCTGCCCCATCTGATGGCGGCCACGGTCGTCTTCCAGGACTCGCTTAGCCCCGCGGCAATCGTCGGGACCATTCGGCGTGAAAGGGTCTCGGTCCTGGTTGCGGTTCCCCGCATTCTCGAGTCATTAAAAGAAAAGGTAGAGCGTGACCTTGCCGAGCGGGGCAAACTCGATGACTTCCATCGCCGGATGCGTGCCAGCGCCGGCCGGCACTTTCTTCGCCGCTGGTGGATATTCCGCGACGTGCGTCGCCAGTTCGGCTGGAAATTCTGGTCCTTGCTCTCGGGTGGTGCGGCGCTTGACCGTGCAACCGAGGATTTCTGGGATCGCCTGGGCTATGCCGTGGTGCAGGGCTACGGCCTTACCGAGACTACGTCGCTCATCAGCGTCAATCATCCGTTTAAGCTAGGCAAAGGATCCGTAGGCAAAGTGCTGCCGGGACGCGAATTCAAGCTGGGCCCGACGGGGGAAATCCTCGTCCGCGGGGGTGGTGTCGCCTCTGCCTCCTGGAGTAACCGAGAGATGCTGCCCTCAGTCGACGATGATGGCTGGTACCACACCGGCGATATTGGCGAGCTGGATGAGGAAGGCAACCTGTATTTCAAGGGGCGCAAGAAAGACGTGATTGTTACTCCAGCGGGTATGAATGTGTATCCAGAAGACCTCGAGGATGCCCTTCGCCGGCAGCCCGAGGTAAAGGATTGCGTCGTCTTCGGCCTCGACCGCGAAGGAAATGCGGAGCCCTGCGCGGTGCTTATCCTCAACAACGCAACTGATCCGGCGCGGGTTGTAGCTCGGGCCAATGAAAACCTGGCCGACTACCAGCGCATGCGCTCTTGGTTCCTATGGCCGGAACGGGATTTCCCACGCACCTCGACCCAGAAGCCCAAGACTGCTGTGATCCGGCAGACTATAAACAGCCGTCTGGGTGAAAGATCGATGGAGAACTCCGCGAACCCGCTGACTCAACTAATCGCTGAGATCACCGGCATAACGCCCACCGGCCTTGCTGCAGGCGCCAACCTCGAATCCGATCTTAATCTGACCTCTTTGGAACGGGTCGAATTAATGAGTGCGCTCGAAGATCGTTATCAGGTGGATCTCAGCGAAACCGGTTTCGGGTCCGCACGCACAGTGGGCGATTTGGAAAAGATGCTCGGCGGCGAGCAGTCTCGTGTGCGCTATCACTACCCTCGCTGGGCATTGCGCTGGCCGGTCCAGTGGATCCGTCTGACAGCGCACTACCTGCTGCTGCGGCCAGCTGTATTTCTGCTGGGCTGGCCTCGCGTTCACGGCCGCCACCATCTGGATGGCCTCCGAGGTCCTGTCCTCGTCATCTCGAATCACATCGGGGACGTGGACGTAGGCTTTGTCCTGACTGGACTGCCCGCCCGTCTCGGTCATCGCATGACGACGGCGGCAGGAGGCGAAGCGATGGAAATTTTGCGCACGCCACCGGCCAGCCGCGGATGGCTCGCCCGCGCTTATGACCGCCTTAGGTGGATTCTGGGAGCAGCACTGCTCAACCTATTTCCCCTTCCGCGGGAGGCGGGCTTCCGCCAGAGTTTCGAATACGCCGGCGCGGCGGTAGATCGCGGCTACAGCGTCCTGATATTTCCCGAGGGTCGGCACACCACGACCGGACGCATGCTGCCATTTCGCCCTGGCATTGGAATTCTGGTTAACAGCTTGAAAATTCCTGTTGTGCCTATACGAATTGATGGGCTGTTTCAAATCAAGCAGTCAGGAAGAAGGTTTGCCCGTCCGGGAGAGATATCTATTCGCATTGGCCAACCGATCAGATTCGAACCAAACCACGATCCCGCCGCAATCGCGCAAGAACTCCATCTCCTGGTAGAGAAATTGTAAGCAGATGGTTGGACAGCACACCGAAGATATGTTCTTCACTTGGCTCGGTCGGATGTCGTAATTCGCGCCGCTCGCCTCCGCCACCCTACCCCTGACTGACCCGCGCGCGGTCTTGATCAACTATGACTCCGGGAGTGCCCAGCCGGATTCGAGTCGCTCCCATGAGCAGAAGCCGCTCAAAGAACCCGAATGCAACCGGCAAGACGCATATCGAAGCCGAGAACCCCGCTAGGCCTTGGCTCGACGCAACCCAAGTCAAAACGCCCGGAGGGAGTCTCAGCGACCGGAGTTTGGCACCTCTCGCCGCGCCGCCAAAGCACCTGCTGGGCCTGGAGCGTGATAACGATCTCGTCATGCGCGCCCATATGGGAACGCGCGACAGGCGCAAAGGAAGCGCTCCCCTTGGGCAGAAACTACTTCTTGTCGAATTGGGGGATCAACAAGAATGCGTAGGACAACCTGCAACTCGCGGCCATATAAGTGCGCTGGATTGGAATCACATTCAGCCCCTACTTGGACAGCGGGGATATCACTGATTCCATCGCGCCGCTTGGATCTCGAAAGTGGCGGTTTGATACCGGCCTCGAGATCAAGTTACGTCTCCTGACGGTGGGTGTGACCTTTACCTACGGTAAGGACCTCCGTTCCGGTCGGAATGCCTTATACTTCACAGCCCGATGAATCGGGGGCTGGCATTTCTGCCCAGGCCGCGTCCCTGTGCTTGGAGTTTTCTGGTTATAATGCGCCGCATGAAAACCCACTATGTTTTACTGACCATCGCCTTGTCTTCTCTCCCGTTGTTTGCCCGCACGCCCAAAGTCGAACTTCGGGACGCGAACGGCAAAAGCGTCGGCAGCGCCACTTTAAAAGGCGCTAAGAAGGGGATCGAGATCAGCCTAAACCTGCATGATCTGCCCGCGGGAGAGCACGCCATACATATTCACCAGAACGCAAAATGTGATCCCCCGGACTTCAAGTCCGCGGGCCCTCATTTCAATCCCGAAGGCAAGAAACACGGTTTGGACAATCCGGAAGGCCCTCACGCCGGAGACATGCCGAATTTCATCGTCGATCACAACGGCAAAGCCAAGAATGCGATTGTCACCAACCCGAAGGTCACACTAAGAAATGGAAAGAATTCAGTATTCAGCAATGGGGGCACTGCCCTGGTGATTCATGCCAAGCCTGACGACATGAAGACCGACCCTGCCGGGAATGCCGGAGACCGGATCGCCTGCGGCGTGATCAGCAAGTGACGCGCCTGAATTCCGAAGTCTGACAAACCCGGTCCCTGGGTAACCTGCTCGTGCTATCCTCCGAGTAGATGAGGTTACCGGAGAGTTGGCCGAGTGGTTGATGGCACCGGTCTTGAAAACCGGCATACCCGGAAGGGTATCGGGGGTTCGAATCCCTCACTCTCCGCCAGTATTATTCCCTTGAGGTAAATTGCGGACGTGTGACATGACACCTGAGATTGCTTTAGAGGGTTGCCATGAACAAGGAAGTGTCCCCTCTACAAGAGGGCGAAAACCTCCACAGGGCCTGCTATTGCCCTGTAGCCCTACCCGCCGCGGGCCGAGTCAAATCTGCCTCGCTGCTGATCGATGGCACACGCCAACTGTCCTTATTGTAAGAAAAAGGTCACCACGCTCTCTGTTCTGAAGCCCTCGTGTAGGTTGAACTCTGCTGCCTTGCGTAAGGCGGCAAGGACGTAGTCAGCGTCCTCCAAAGCGTGGAGTTCTTCGATCGCCTCCGAACTGGCGTCGGCCAGTGCTTGTTGCCTTTCGAAGATTGCGCCCTCGGCGCGCGCGATCAGATGCAGGCGCTGCCTGTCGTCTGCTTCAGAGACTGCCGCCTGATACAACAGGGCCCACGCGGCCCTGGATACACTAAACTTTTCAGCGCTCATAACCTGCCTTCGCGGTAAAGCTAATTAACCAGATAGCGGTACCCGATGGAGATGAGTTCGGGAGGCGGCCGAAAGAACGTCAGAAATGTTTGGGAAAACGAGACACTCCGGACAGGTATCGAACCTGTTAGGTGCTGGGACATGGGGAGTAAACTCCAGAGCGTAAGATGCGTCCCACACCTTATATCAAGCTTCTGTAGGTTTCGCGATTAACCAAGTGATTACTCATGACAGTCAGTACAACTTCCATCGCGTGACCTGTTGTCACATGACCCGTTCCATGAGCAGCACTTTATCGACCTGATCGATCTCCGACAGCTTTACCTCGATAACCTCGTTCAAGGTGGTTTCGACTGTTCTGCCGATAAAACTGGCATAGACCGGGAGTTCGCGATGTCCACGATCAATGAGGACACCGAGCTCCACCTGTCGCGGCCGGCCATGCGCGAAGAGCGCATCAAGCGCGGCGCGTGTGGTTCGACCAGTAAATAACACGTCATCGAGCAAAATGATCCGCTTGTCGTCAACCGGAAAACCGATCTCTCGTTCCTGCACGACTGGCTTGGGACCGATGGTGGACAAATCGTCGCGATAGAAAGTTATGTCCAGGGCTCCCACTGGAACAGGCCTATGATCAATGCGCGCGATGACCTTGTTCAACCGCTCCGCCAGCGGCACTCCGCGACGGCGGATTCCTATCAGGCCCAAACCCTCGATCCCTCCGTTTCGCTCCACAATTTCATGGGCCATGCGTACCAGGGTGCGGTCAATTTCACTCGGCGACATAAGCTGTGCCTTCTGGCGCAGCTCCGATTTTCGCAAGGTAATCGAAGCCATAATTGCCTCGATGATATCCGCCTTTCGGCGGACCAGCAAGGACCTGCTCTCAGACGTCGGCACGAGAATAGAGAAGGTCGTGCGGCGATGACTAATGACTGGCGAGGGCTCACAGCAACATGCCAGCGATCGAAGCCGACATCAAGTTTGCCATGGTGCCAGCCAGCATGGCCCGAACTCCCAGTCGCGCTAATTCCCGTTTCTTGTTTGGTGCTAGCGCCCCAATCCCGCCAATCTGTATCCCGATCGAACTCAAGTTTGCGAAGCCGCACAGCGCAAAGGTTGCAATGGTGAACGACCGCGGTGCGAGCACCGTCCGCAACGGCCCCAACATTGAGTACGCGACTAGTTCGTTCAGAACCATTCGCGTGCCCAGAAGATTGCCAATGGCACGGCAGTCAGCCCATGGAATCCCTATCAGCCACGCGATCGGCGCAAACAAAGTTCCAAAAATATTCTGCAGGCTGGTCGGGAACCAGTGAAATCCCACGCGCGCCAAGCCGTTATGAACCCCTCCGAGAATGCCATTGGATAAGGCAATCAGCGCCAGGAAAGAGATCAACATGGCAGCAATATTCAGGGCTAGATTCAAGCCGTCGGTAGTTCCCCGGGCAACGGCCCCCAGCAGATTCTCTTTCTGCTCCGCTTCGAGTTCTTCCTCCGGCATCACTACCCGTCCCGCGGTCTTAGGTACATCCGTTTCCGGAACCAGCATTTTGGACATCAGAATGGTCCCCGGAGCAGTCATGATGACGGCGCTGAGTAGATGCTTGGGTTCGACTCCAAAAGCTATATAGGCAGCCATGATGCCACCGGACACGTGTGCCATGCCGCTCGTCATCACCGTCATCAACTCCGAGCGTGTCAGGTCGGGCAAAAAAGGCCGTATGGTCAGCGGAGCCTCAGTTTGTCCCATGAAGATGCTGGCCGCCACATTCAACGACTCTGCCCCGCTAGCGCCCATGAAGCGCGTCATCACCCGCGCCGCCTGCCGCACGATGAACTGCATGATTCCGTAGTGATAAAGAACGGCAAAGAACGCGGCGATGAAGATGACCGTAGGCAGTACCTGGAAAGCGAAATAAAACCCGAATCCCTGCTTCCCCAAATTGCCGAAAACGAATTCCGAACCGGCAAATGAGTAGCTGAGCAACCTATTGACCAAGTCTCCTGCTTTCTGAAATATGAGGCGCCCGATCTCCACCTTGATCACGAACACAGCGAAGGCGATTTGCAACCCCAGCCCCCAGGCCACTGTTTTCACACGAATCGCACGCCGACTCGTGGAAAACAAAAACGCCAGTCCCAGCATGGTGACGAGCCCCAGCACCCCGGTATAGCGGCCCATTAATTCCGCGCCCCCGGCTGAATAATTTTATGAATGAGCGGTCGGCGGATGGGTGGTGCCGTTTCTTGGATGTGATAGCTCGATTCGATCAGGAGCTTGGCTTGCGCTGCCCGCAATTCCGAGTTGTAATAGATAGTACAAATCGGCTCGCCCGCTGAAACCGAATCCCCCACTTTTTTATGCAGCTCGATCCCAACAGCGGGATCTACCGAATCCTCCTTCTTCTCCCTCCCGCCACCCAGGATGACACAGGCTTTGCCGATCTGTTCACACTGAATACGGCCGATGAGGCCTTTCCGCGTGCTGGTTATTGACGTCTTCTCCCGTGCGCGAGGCAAGACCTTGGGATCATCGATGACCTTTTCATTTCCTCCCTGCAGTCGGACCATAAGCCGGAATCTCTCGAGGGCCGATCCCGTTTCGATCAACTTGACCGCCAACTTCTTTGCCGGCTCGATGCCGTTGACCGCACCCCCCAAAACAAACATCCACGCGGCGAGCTCGATCGACAACTCGCGCAGGTCCTCGGGTCCAGAGCCCCGGAGCACGGAAATACATTCCTCGACTTCCAGCGAATTGCCCACCATATTCCCCAAGGGCTGATCCATGTCTGTGATAAGGGCGACCGTCTTCTTGCCCAGGCGCATTCCGGTTTCCACCATCAACTCGGCCAAGTCGACCGCCTCCTGTTCGGTCTTCATGAAGGCGCCGGAACCTGTCTTCACATCCAGCACCAGCCCATCCAAGCCCTCTGCCAGTTTCTTGCTCATAATGGAGGCGCAGATCAGGGTCGGGCTCTCAACTGTCCCGGTTACATCTCGTAACGCATAGAATTTGCGGTCTGCCGGCGCGATCTCCTCAGTCTGCCCGACCATGGCGCAGGCACACGTCTTCAGCACTTTTTGGAAGCAGGCGAGGCTGAGATTTACATTGAAACCGGGGATCGACTCGAGCTTGTCGAGCGTCCCACCTGTGTGACCGAGGCCGCGGCCACTGATCATGGGCACCACCAGGCCACCGGCAGCCGCCAGAGGCGCCAGTATGAGCGAAGTCTTGTCGCCGACTCCTCCGGTAGAGTGCTTATCGATTTTCATCCCTGGCAATCGACTCAAATCGAGAACTGAGCCGGAACGCAACATGGAGTCGGTTAAAGCCGCGGCTTCGAGCCGGCTCAAGCCACGCAGGAATGCTGCCATCAGCCAAGCAGCGGCCTGGTAGTCCGGGATTTCACCGGTGGTGTAGCCCTGAACTACAAACGCAATCTCCCGCGCTGAGAGCTCCGCCCCGTTCCTTTTCTTCGCAATGACGTCCAGCATCCGGATCGGCTGGCTCAATGGTGTTGGACTGGCGGCGCTCATTTCAGGCGAG
>JBPYDQ010000982.1:0-6126 GCA_051986135.1 Terriglobales bacterium
CCAACTGCCCAAACTGCGGCGCGAAAGTCACGTTCCAGTGGTCGAGCAGCGTCCAGACGGTGTGCGAATATTGCAAAAGCATTCTGGTGCGTACCGACGTCGATTTGAAGAAGGTCGGGCAGGTCGCTGATCTCCCACCGGACACTTCTCCGATTCAACTGAATACCCAGGGTATCTTTCGAAACCGTTCTTTCGTCGTCATTGGCCGGATCCTCTACGAATATGATCAGGGCGGCTGGAATGAATGGCACTTGATGATGAATGACGGAAAGAGCGGCTGGCTTTCGGATGCGCAGGAGGAGTATGCCATTTCTTCATTGGCCAGCGGCCCAGACCTGCCATCCGAAACCCAGTTACAGGTGGGACAGCAATTCAAGTGGAATGGTGACCTTTATTCTCTCAGCGTAGTCACCACGGCGCACTACCGTGGCGTGCAAGGCGAACTCCCATTTCAATATTGGGATAAGTCGGACGTGACATTCGCGGACTTCCGCACACCTTCGCGCAAATTTGCGACCCTCGATTACAGTGACGCTCATCCCGTCCTGTACTTGGGCGAATTCGTCGAGTTCGAGGACTTAAAGCTGAAAAATCTGAGGCAATTCGAGGGTTGGTCATGAGCGTGGGTCAGCCGCCACTGCAACCGCCTGCCAAACCCGCCGTGAAGGCTCTCAACTGCCCGAAGTGCGGGGCCTCAATCACGCTTCGTGCACTCGGCCAAGCGGTCGCGGTGGTATGCACCAGTTGCCACTCGATTCTTGACGCAAAAGATCCGCACCTGCAAATCCTACAAAACTTCGAGAGAATTACCTCCGCGGATGCACCGCTCATTCCGCTCGGAACCCGGGGAAAGATTCGTGGGACAGATTACGACGTCATCGGCTTTCAGCGGCGAAGTATCGAAGTCGAGGGCATCCGATACGCCTGGCACGAGTATGTCCTCTTCAATCCGTATAAAGGGTTTCGCTATCTCACAGAGTATCAAGGTCATTGGAACGACGTTGCGATCTGCAAGGAGCAGCCGATTGTCGACACGCGGTTTCATATCTCTCTCGAGGCCAACTATCTTGGCGAGGAGTACAAGCATTTTCAAACCGCAGACGCGACCACAGATTTTGTTCTGGGCGAATTTCCCTGGGAAGTTCGTGTTGGCGAACAGGCCACGCTCACCGACTACGTTCACCCGCCACGTGTCCTTTCACGCGAAAAGACTTCGGCTGAGATCACCTGGTCGATTGGCGAGTACCTATCGGGAAAGGACATCTGGAGTACATTTCATCTTGCCGGAGATCCTCCTGATGCCGTCGGGATCTATGAGAATCAGCCGTCTCCCGTCAGTGCCAATATAAAGACATTGTGGATGACGTTTGCAGGATTTGTGCTTGTTCTCTGCGCGCTTATGATTGCATTCGAAGTGCACGCCAAGCGCGAGCCCGTTTTTCAGGCGTCCTACCAAATGAATCCCGGAATGCCTGCCGGAGAAGCTTCTTTCGTTAGCGAGCCCTTCGAATTGACTGGTCGCACCTCCGCCGTTGAGATCTCAACTTCCGCCGACGTCCAAAACAATTGGATCTATCTCAACTACGCGCTCATCAACCAAGACACGGGTGAGGCCTGGGACTTCGGCCGTGAAGTGAGTTTTTATTCTGGCTACGGCAGCGATGGTTCCTGGAGGGAAGGTGCCCAATCAGACTCGGTTGTCGTTCCGAGCGTCCCGGCGGGCCATTATTACTTGAGGATTGAGCCGGAGGTGGACCGGAACCATCCGCGCATCGTCTATACAGTCGAAGTCAAGCGTGATGTCCCCGTCTTAGGATTCTATGGGATTAGCTTTCTGGCTTTGTTGATTCCGCCGATTGTGCTCACTTGGCGCTCCCTCAGTTTCGAGCGGGCTCGTTGGGCGGAGAGTGATCATCCTCCGTCTCCTATTTTCAACAAGGAGGGTGAGTGATGTTTCGCAGGCTCTATCTGCTATACGGCGTGTTGGTATTGGGAAGCGTGGCTTTTGCCGAGTATCGTGGATGGAGCCTCGACTCCATGAATCAGTTGAAGAACGTTCCGAAATCGGTTCGCGACAATCCAGGGTCCTATCGTTCAGTTTACAGCAGCTACCATCACTACACCGGAGGCAAGTGAGATGAGTCTGGTACCACTCGCAAACATCATCAGCGCGCTAATGTTTACGTTCCTGGGAATCTTGGTTTTCGTGATGGCGTTCATCATCATGGATAAGGTGACTCCCTACCATCTCTGGAAGGAGATCGTACAGGAACACAACATGGCCCTCGCCATCCTGGTCGGAGCCATGTCTATTGGCATTTGCATCATCATTGCTGCGGCGATTCACTGACCCTATGGGCGTTCTGCTTTTCATCACCGTCTTGCTGATCGCGGCCTGCGGACTGATCTACGAACTGATCGCGGGTACGATCGCGAGCTACCTCATCGGTGACAGCGTCTTTCAATTTTCGACGGTGATCGGCACCTACCTTTTCGCGATGGGGTTAGGCAGCGCCCTTTCGAGGTACATCACGAAACGGCTTATCGAACGGTTCGTCTGGATCGAACTCACTGTAGGCGTCATTGGAGGCTTTTCGTCTGCTCTACTTATGTTTGCCTTCGCCTTCACCCAGGGTTTTCAGTTGATCCTGTACGCCCTGGTGATCTTGATGGGAATTTTGGTCGGGTTGGAAATTCCTCTGCTGATGCGCATTGTGAAGGACCGCTATTCCTTTCGCGACGTCGTTGCGCATGTCCTGACGTTCGACTACTTGGGCGCGCTCGGAGCTTCTCTGCTATTTCCTATCATTCTTGTGCCACGGCTCGGTCTTGTCCGCTCCGCGCTGTTTTTTGGCGTAGTGAACGTTACCGTCGCTTTTTGGTCCACCTACCTGTTTGCGCCGCAGCTTGTGCAGAAAAGGAGTTTGCGCGCGATTTGCGTGTTAGTGATGGCCTTGTTGTCTTTTGGTATAGCAAGGGCAAAACTCATCACATCAACAGCCGAAGAGAACATCTATGCCGATGAGATTATTTTTGCGCGTGACACGCGGTACCAGCACATCGTTCTTACCAAATTTAAGGATGATCTTCGGCTCTTTCTGAACAGCCACCTGCAGTTTAGCTCTCGGGACGAATATCGTTATCACGAAGCCTTGGTCCATCCAGGATTGGCTGCCATTCCTGCGCCTCACAATGTCCTGGTCCTCGGCGGGGGCGACGGTCTGGCGGTTCGTGAAATCCTGAGGTATCCCCGGGTCGAGAAGATCACCCTCGTAGACCTTGACCCCGAGATGACCCACCTTTTCTCAACGCAGCCAATGTTGACGGCTCTGAATCAGAAATCTCTTTTATCTCCACGTTTGCTCGTCATCAACGAGGATGCGTTCGTGTGGGTTGATGCCAACGCCGAAAGCTTTGACTTTATCGTGATTGATTTTCCGGATCCCACGAACTATGCCCTCGGCAAGCTGTACACGAAAGCTTTTTATCGCGCCGTTGCGCGCCACTTGAGCTCGCAAGGCTTCATTGTGGTTCAAAGTACATCGCCGATGTTTGCGCGCGATTCTTTTTGGTGCATAGCCGAGACGATACGCCACACTGGTCTGCAGATTTTTCCATATCACGTGTATGTCCCATCTTTCGGAGAGTGGGGATTCGTCCTGGCGGGAACTCGTTCCTATGCGCCTCCCAAGGTTGTTCCCGACGGCCTGCGTTTTCTGAACCCGGAGTTCCTTCCTTCTCTTTTCCAGTTTCCGCCCGATATGGCACAAATTCCTATGCCTGTGAACCAGCTGAACAATCAGGTTCTTGTCCAGACCTATGAGAACGACTGGAAGGACATCAGTCATTGAGAATCGGACGTCGTGAGTTTCTGGGCACCGGCAGTGCCGCGCTGATTGGGTTGTCACTCAAGGCGGACCGCAAGATTGACGGCTCGTTCGTTAACGAAGCGGCAGGAGCTGGACACCTTCTACGCGACCACAAAGCATTTTCTCCAGCGAAAAAGACCGAAAAGATCCCTGTGGTCATCATCGGTGGCGGCATTGCCGGCTTGAGCGCCGCTTGGCGCTTTCACAAACGTGGTTTTCATGACTACCTCGTCCTGGAAATGAATCCTCAGGCAGGAGGCAACGCCCGCTGGGGCGAGAACGAAATCACTGCCTATCCATGGGCAGCGCACTACGTACCGGTCCCAGACCGTCGTTCAACCTATGTGCGGGAGCTTTTCACTGATTTGGGAGTACTGCAGGGCGGAGTTTGGAACGAACGGTACCTCGTCTTTTCGCCTCAGGAACATCTTTTTCTGTACGGTCGTTGGCAGGATGGCATTGAACCCAGTGTCGGCCTGACCCAGAACGATCGCGACCAGTTTCAACGACTCGAAGAACTCTTTGCCAAGTTTCGGGCCAGCAACGAATTTACCGTCCCTTTAGAGCTTGGTATTTCGCCGAAGTTTGCGGAGCTCGACCAGATTTCGTTTATGGGATGGCTGCAGCGAGAGGGATTCGATTCTCATCCGCTAAATTGGTACATGAATTATGCCTGCCGGGACGATTATGGTGCTCTCTCCACAAACACTTCGGCGTGGGCTGGCATTCACTATTTCGCTTCGCGAGAAGCCGAAGAAAAAGGCCCTCTGACTTGGCCCGAGGGCAACGGTTGGATTACACGCCGACTTCTCGAGATGGTCGGTCCTCGTGTCCGGACAAACCAACTCGTTCACAAGGTGATTCCGTCAGAGCATGGTGTTCGAGTCCTTGCGGGCGAAGTTGAGTACTCAGCGGAGTTCGTGATATTCGCCGCGCCAACGTTTTTGGCACCTTACTTAGTTGACGGATTTCAGCAACTGAAGACGTTTGTTTATTCGCCGTGGTTGACCGCGAATCTGACCTTGGAACGCTTCCCGGAATCCGCAGGCGAAGCTTCTTGGGACACAGTATTCATGGATTCGCCTACGCTCGGTTATGTCGACGCAATGCATCAGACCTTGCGCACGCATGTCGATCGCACCGTCTGGACTTTCTATTGGTCCTTGGCCGAAGGCACGCCGACGCAGAATCGGCAATTACTGATGGATAAAACTTGGGATTATTGGAAAGAAGCGATCCTTCACGACTTGGAGCGAGTGCATCACGACATTCGCAAATGCGTTTCCCGCATCGATATCATGCGCATGGGCCATGCCATGGTCCGACCAGATGTCGGTTCGATCTTCTCCGAAGAGCGGGCCCGGCTGAAACGCCGAACTGGTCGTCTCCTTTTCGCGAATTCTGACCTTAGCGGCATCTCGATTTTTGAAGAGGCTCAATTCCACGGTGTTGAGTCGGCCCAGGCTGTTCTTACAAAGCTCGCGGGAACCAAATGACTGTTTTGGTCATCTCGTACGTGGATCAGTCTGGATCGATGGCTACTGATCGCGCAAATAGCGCCCGCGTGTTTTCGGGGTGGTCGCCAATAGCCGATAGCCTTATTTTCGATTATCATGACAAGGAAATTACAGTGTGGCCTCCTTTTCGCGAGGCCACCAGAGCTCTGCGCTAGGGAAACCATCGCGACCAGAACGGCAGCGCGAACCTCGCGGAATCGGTCAGCCGCCACGGTTTGCTGTTCCGCTCTTGATGGAACGTCAACCGTTTCCTAAGAAAGAGATTTTCAGCAACCAAGGACGCTTGGGACGGAAGACTCACTCGAACGAATCGAAGGGCTTCTCCCGACACTCCTAACAGTGCAGCTAGCACGCGCCAGATGAACAAGAACAGTTTTCGGGTCATGGACGGACGATTCTATAGCCTGGGCTGCAGGGTCTGTCGTCCTCGACTGTGAAAATCTGGCTACGCAGGCCTGCACTCAAGGAATTGGTTTTGAAGGATATCTATTTCGGACGAAGTTTTGGCGCACCACAACGGTGTACAACTACGGGACCGAACGCGGCGTGATCCAGGCGCGTCGGCTTGCGACCAGAATGCCGTATTGGATCACACTCAGTGAAAGCGATGAGCCGAAGCTGGGAGTCCGAGCGTGCAGTTCACGCGGGATTCCTAGGGATTCGACAGCAGCGGAAGGAGATTGAGGAGGTTGTATTGAAACCACCGTGGTATTCGTTGAACAAACGAAAAGGGGATTAGT
>JBPYDQ010000983.1:0-5086 GCA_051986135.1 Terriglobales bacterium
CCTCTGCACGCGATCGGAGATCCAACTGTTCCGGATTGGCCAACTGGAGCGGTGAAAGCGTACGACAGCGTTACGATGCCGGAATTCCTCAGAGAGCAAGGTGCATCGCGTGGTGCCATTGAGCTACTGGAGTTTCCGTTCGCGACTGCCGAAGATGATCGTTCTTCCTTTTTGTTTAATCTCCGCGAATTCTGGTACAACTCGAAAGAGACGACGCGATTCAAAATCAGCGGTGGGACTGACTTGCTGCCTAAGGCATTTGCAGCCAAGCTCACAGAAAAGATTCGCTACGGATCGCCAGTAGTGCGCATTGAACAGGATTCCGGCAAAGTTCGCGCGATCGTCGTTGAATCAGGGACGCATCTCACTTTTGAGGCCGAGCGCCTGATCTGCACAATTCCGTTCCCCGTATTACGCAACGTGGAAGTGCAACCGCCTTTCTCCGAGGCGAAAAGAAGAGCAATCGAACAACTGACGTATGACACAGTTACGCGCGGCATGCTGCAATGCCGCACGCGCTTTTGGGAACAGGAGGGTTGCAACGGATTTGGACTTTCGGATCTAGTGCAAGAGGTCTGGCATCCTTCCTTCGACCAGCCAGGCACGCGGGGATTGCTGGTTTCTACCTTGTGGTGTGGATCAGGACAGCGAGCTGGCGCGATGGACCACCATCGGCGCGTGGAGTTCATCTCGCGCGAAATGGAAAAGGTCCACCCCGGGCTGCGCGACAATCTAGAGGGTGTAGTCACGAAAGTCTGGCAGGCAGATCCTTGGGTCGGAGGTGCTGCCGCCTTCCCTTCACCGGGTCAGATAAGCACGATCTGCGTCGGCATCGAGCGACCAGAAGGACGAGTGCATTTTGCAGGAGAGCACACGTCCCGGTGGCCGTACTGGATGCAGGGAGCCCTGCAATCGGGGCTGCGGGCCGCAAAGGAAGTGAACGAGGCCAGATAATGCTCCACATAGGGATCCAATACTCGACCTTTGTTATCCCATTTCTGTATCTCAGCTCGTCTCTCTGGATTCCTCCCGGATTGGAGAGATTTTAAGGGCGCGGGCACAGATTGGACCAGTTAAGCCGAAAATAACCGGGCCAAACTGTCTGATTATTAAGGAGCTTACGCTGAAATAAGGTCCAGACAGATTTGGACCGGTTATTTTGAGCAACCCTGAAGTTGAAGCACGGAGAGCCAGGTTCGACGGAAGTCGATTTCTGAAAAATCTAATATCCACGGGACCCGAATCTTGGAAATATTGTTCCCGGCGTGTTTACTCCCATGCTCGCCAAACACTCGAAGTCATTTTCACTGATCGACTGCATTTCGGTGGGAGTCGACCGGATGCAGCGGAACTTTGAGCCAATGCGCAAGCAGGGTCGAGGCGTGGCGGAGGTGTGAACTCACAGATGTCACTGCGAAGGTTGTCATCTATGAGGCTTTGTGGAGGGCAGGTTGGAGGCTCCGAAGCATCTGGCGCGGACCGTGCACGATCTCTATTTCGAACTGATATATGAGGAATTCCGTGCACGGACAATCTGGAGTCTCTCCAATGCATTCACGGCATTCAAGGAGCTCGATCCGATCCTGCAGTTTAAGGCGACCGCCAAGCTAGGCGAATTCTTGGAGGCCCGATTCTTACAAGCGTTCTGACGAAGCAGCGGTGCCGGCCAGTTGCTGCTTTCACTCAGGTTTGGCGGCGAAAATGTATGCACGACGGCTCTGGTACTCCACCTCTGGAGCATATGGGCCGCGTTCGACAATGTCCTCAATTGCGAACCCCGTTCTTTCGAGCCGCTTTGTAATCGCGGCCGGTTGAAAGAAAAAGAAATCCATCGAAATTGGTTGTCCTAGCAACTCATCGGGACGGACAATCGCATCGCCGATGTGAAATGAAAGTAGCAGCCGGCCGCCAGGTTTCAGGACTCTCCACATTTCGGCGAACACAGTCGGCAACAGGTTTTCGGGAATATTTACGATCGCATAGAAAGCTACGATTCCCCCGAGGCTCTCATCTCGAAGATCGAGGGTCATCATGTTTCCAACTTGAAACGGGATCCCAGCATTAAGTTGTCGGGCTTGCTCAATCATTCGAGGAGAGAGGTCTAGGCCGAACACGTTGGCCAAGCCCGCATCCCGCAGATAGCGGGCGATGTGACCCGGACCACAGCCGACATCGCAAACGTCGCCTCGGACCTTAACCTCGCCTGCGAAACGGGTCAGGAGTTCCCGGTCAATCGGCTTGTGAAGTAGCTCGTTTGCGTAGTGAGAGGCATACGCGCCCGCAATTCTGTCGTAGTTAGCCCGAACAGATTCTGCGTCGTTTGCCATGCAGAAACTTTTGAGTCCGCACCGCTTTCGTTGATCTTATTGTCAGCGCAGAATGCCCCTGACTTCCGATACTAACAGCTCGACATCCTCTTCGTTCGTGCGGTGATTCGTGATACAAGCCCGGAGCACCTTTGGACGATTTGGCGACAGACTCACAGCAGATACCCAGACGCGACCTTGGGAGACAAGGTCGGCGACAATGCTATCGCTGCTGTGCACACCAGCCTCGATCTTCGGGTGCGTGAAACACACCAGCGGCAAGGGCGAGTGGTTGACGATCGAAAATCCAGCGCGTACGAGCTCCTCGCGCAACTTGTGAGCAACCCGCGTTTGTTGGCGTAACAGGGAGGCGATTCCTCCCCATCCTAATTCGGCCAATGTCAGGAAAACCTTGAGACCGATGAAGCGCCGGGACCACTGGATTGAAGATCCGTAAAGATCGACCGTCCCCTGCCGAGAGGCGGGCAAATAACCAGCTTCAACTCCGAAGGCCCGAGCAGCCTCATGTTGGGAGCGCGCAAAGAACATCCCCGCCCCCATCGGAACAGGCAAAATCTTATGAGCGTCCCAGGTGACGGAGTCCGCCTTGTCGATGCCAGTTAGGAGCGGTCGAAACTCGTCCAACAGCAGTGCAAGTCCACCCCAGGCGGCATCAACGTGCAGCCAGAGACCTGTCACGTGCGTGAAATCCGCCAATAGTGGTATGGGGTCGAACGCTCCTCCCGCTGTAGTTCCGGCGCTGCCCACAACCAGAAAAGGACTGGCCCCATTCTTTTTGTCCTGTTCGTACTGATGGCGGAGATCGTCGACATCCATGCGAAATGCGCTATCAGTACGCACACGGCGCACCGACTGTCGGCCTATGCCTGTCATGTGAGCAATCTTGACAAAGGAATCGTGTGCCTGCTCCGAAGCGTAGAGGACAGGGCATCTTTCAGAAACTGCAAGCCCTGTAGTGGCATAGTTCGGAAAATGCCGGGTTAGGGCCAGTACAACCGCGGTCGCGTTCGCCTCCGATCCGCCGCTTGTGAAATGGGCGAAGGCCTCCTTAGCATCAAATCCCAACTTTTCGAGGAACGCATTCAGGACGAAACTCTCGATCTCACAGGCGGCGGGGGAGTACCACCAGGCGCCCAGCTGTGGGTTTAAAAGGGCGGCAAGTGTGTCGGCAACCACACCCGCGACCTGAACCCCCGGGACGAACAAACCAAAATGGCGTCGATGGTTAGGGTGAACAATCCCGCGATAAAGCATGTCAAAGACGTCACAAGCAAGCGAACCAATTGCATGCTCATGCCCAAGATCAAAGTTGCGGGCGAGAGATGCGGAGACGCTTCCGGGCTCTACTGGGTTCGAAACTTGATCGCTATCGAGTTGACCTTCGATTTGCCGGAGCGACGCAGTGAGATGCCCGACCAGCTCTTCTACACCAGCGCGAAGAGAAGGTGTCTGAACATCATTAGAACCCAGATGCATTCTGCGATATTATGGGCGGCATGGATATATTTCCATCGAATCTTATGCGGAAATCTGCGTCTTCTGTCGCCTTAGACCGAATCGATTTAGCAATTATCGCGGCTTTACAGAAGAATGCACGGTTGTCCAACAAGGAGCTCGCAGCAAAGGCAAATCTGGCCCCTTCTAGTTGTCTTGCCAGAGTGCGCAAGCTGACGGAGACCAAGGTTCTTGAAGGATTCCACGCAGAGGTGAACCCCGGCGCGCTTGGGGTTTCCCTTCAGGCGATTATCGCTGTGCGACTCAGACGACATTCCAGAGTCAATTTCCGTTCTCTATATGCACACATTCGGCGATTCACCGAGGTTCTCCAGGTGTTTCACGTCAGCGGCGTGAATGATTTGCTGCTGCACGTCGCAGTGAGGGATGTCGCTCATTTGCGCGACTTGATCGTCGACCAACTGGCGACGCGCTCCGAAGTAGCAAATTGTGAGACTTCGGTGATCTTTTCGCTGCTGCGGAACCCGAGCCATCCCGTTCAGGCAAAAGTGTAGCTCCCATCTGCTAATCCGTAGACCCGTCGCGCAGGGCCCCTCGGGATTGGACCGTTCTTGACTGAGACTATCGCGTACACCGGGGCGTGCTCCTGTGCACATACTCTCGATCGGAGTATTGTCACATTGTGTCAAGTGTCTTGACGCTAGTGCTCGCCAAATGAGCCCTTGGTCTGGGCACCCATTCCGGGGCACCCATAAGGAAATGACTGAGAGGGACGAGCAAAACTTATATGAGTTTATGCGGTTGAAGCACAACTCACATGGATTGAAAAATCAACACTTTAGTTAATTTCCGTTGTTTCGGGACCTTGGAATCTTGTTCTGTTTTCTGGATCGTCATGCGCGCGGTCCGAAGCCCCGGTATGGCTTCAGTGGTATAACGGCGACGATTTCGAGCATGCCGGCCTTCACCAACGGCAAAGTGGCGAGGGTCGCACGCACCGCCTCCTCGCTGTCCGCCTCCGCCAGAAGGCACGCCCCGCCCACATCTCCGCGCTGCCATACCTGGCGGATGAACCCTGCTGCGTAGAGGGCGCGGGCACGTTCCGCTTCTTCCTCCAGGCGAGGGGCAAAATCCGCGTCAGCAAATCGCTCAGTGTCGCGACGGAAAAGCGTCATAAACTGCATGGTTAAACCTCCGTAATGGCAAGAATCTGCTTTGTGTTTGGCGGCGTGGCGAACACGCGTTGCCGGCAGGCCAACCCCAATTATTGCTACAACAAAAGCGGCGCAACCACCTCGGCCCGG
>JBPYDQ010000984.1:0-3107 GCA_051986135.1 Terriglobales bacterium
CGGATCGCGGCCGAATACCTGCCGAAAGGACTGGTGATATCCGCGATCACTCTGTACTAACGCAACTGCTGCCTCCCTGGTAGTCCCCATTTCGCGAGGGTTGAGCATTGGCTGTAGCGCCTGCTCCTCCAGTGAACCCGCGCGGCCGTCCCAGAAGAACGACACTCCGTAAGCGCGGTTGACGATCGCCGGCACGTTGCGCTGATCCACATTGCGCTCGTTGGCAAACGCGCGCCGAGAGTCATGGCAAACGGCGCAGGAAAGCAGGCCGTCGCGGGACAGGCGGCGGTCTCTGAAGAGCCGCCGCCCGAGGGCCACTTTCGCCTTGGTAAAGGGGTTGTCGTCCGGAGCCGGCAGATACAAATCGAGCCCCAGCGGCGCCGGACGGATCGCGGCGAACGCTGTTACCGCCAAAAGTATGCCGCAGACCATCCGCATATGACTATCGCGACGCCTGCAACCCGGACATCACATTGCGGATGACCCACAGCTCGTGCTTCGACTGGTATCCGGTAAACCTAGAAACGGCGGTCGGGCTCGCGCCTGAGCAGCGAAATGATTACGATTGTTCAACATGAGCGAGGGAAAAGAGATCGTACCGGCTCACCCGTTGGGTGAGGTGCAAAGAGCAGGAAATCAGACGGTAGAAAACGAGACCAGCTTGGATACTTTCGGCGGCAAGGTGCATGTGAAATGGGCCCCAGAGGCGGCAGTGAGTAGTCTGGGCCTGATGCCGTTCTTCATCGAGTTCCTTAAGACCAGTGGTCGGTTCGACGCATGGGTGGAGGATTGTCCGCTGCACTACAGCAGTCCGAACGCGCCGGAGAAGCGGGATGTGTTGGGCACACTGTTGCTGTCGGTGCTGGCCGGTCACTGGCGGTACGCGCACATCAACGCGATCCGAGCCGACGGCATCAACCCGGGATTGCTGGGAATGAGCGGCGTGGCGAGCGAGGATTCCGTGCGGCGGGGCATGAAGGCCATGGACGAAGTCGCCAGCGAAGAATGGATGAAGAAGCATTTGAAGGCCAGCTATGGGCACCTGCTACAGGAGCCTTGGATCTTAGATGTGGACACCACGGTCAAGCCGTTGTATGGGCACCAGCAGGACGCCAAGGTGGGATATAACCCGACCAAGCCTGGGCGACCGTCGCATGCGTACCACAGTTACTTTGTGGCGAATATCCGGATGGTGTTGGAGATGGAGGTTCAGGCTGGGAATCAGACGGCGCCGTTATTTGCACAACCGGGGCTGTGGGCATTTGTGGATGGGTTGGCGGAGGCGGACCGGCCGGTGTTCCTGCGTGGGGACTGTCATTGGGGATCGGAGAGAACGATGGTAGAAGCAGAGGAGCGAAAGCTTGGGTACGTGTTCAAACTCAAGCAGAGTGCGAAGGTGAAGCAGTTGATCGGACGAATCTTCCGCCAAGAGGAATGGGTGGATGCGGGGCAACAGTGGCAGGGGAGAGACGAGGAGTTGCAGTTGAGTGGGTGGAGCAAAGCGCGACGGGTGGTGGTGCTGCGGCGACCGTTGAAGGCCAAAGCGGAAGCGGAAGGAGAGGCAGCGGGTAAGAAGATGTCCAAACGAAAAGCGACCAAACAGTTGACCTTGGACTTACCGGAAATTACTTACCATGGGATGCAGTATGAGTACTCGGTGCTGGTGACGTCGATGACAGACCAAGTGCGGAGCGTGGCGCAACATTACCGGGACCGGGGCGACGCCGAGAATAACTTCGACGAGTTGAAGAACCAGTGGGGCTGGGCGGGCTTTACCACACACGATCGGAAGCGCTGCCAGATCATGGGGCGGATCATCGCCTTGGTCTACAACTGGTGGACGATCTTCATGCGGTTGGGAATCCCGGATAAACATGCCGAAGCCATCACCTCGCGGCCGCTGGCCTTGCATGGTATCGCCCGGCAAACCCGACATGGGAATCAGACCAAGGTGGAAATCACGAGTACGCACGCCAAGGCTTCCGTGATTGCCGAAATTCTGACCAATGTGAGCGGGTTCCTGAAACATATTCAGGCGACTGCGGAGCAGTTGACGCAATGGGAGCGGTGGAAGCTGATTCTAAGCGCCGCCTTTCGTGAACTGCTCGGTGGGAAGGTCCTCGGAAACACCGCCCGGCTCACGGATGCTCCGCTTAACTGCCGTTTTTAGGTTGAATATCTTCGCGAGGAGAATCGGGTGCTTCGAGAACAACTCGGTGGTCGGCCAGTGCGCCTCAATGATAATCAGCGCCGGAGATTGGCCGTAAGGGCCAAGACGTTGGGACGAAAGGCTCTTGCGGAGGTCGCCAGCATCGTCACTCCGGAGACGTTGTTGGCTTGGCACCGGAAGTTGATCGCCCAGAAGTACGACGGAACTGGCCATCGTTCACCGGGTCGGCCGCGCACCGCTGATGAGATCGAGGCTCTGGTGGTGCGAATGGCACAGGAGAACAGGGATTGGGGCTATCGACGAATCGAGGGCGCGTTATCCAATCTTGGACACGAGCTTGCCCGCAGCACGATCGCTGCGATTCTGGAACGACACGGGATGGAGCCGGCACCGGAGCGCAGCCGGAAGACGACATGGAAGGAGTTTCTGAGCCGGCATTGGGAGATGATTGTCGCTACGGATTTCTTCACGGTAGAAGTGTGGACCAGGCGAGGTTTGCAGCGGTTCATCGTGCTGTTCTTCATCGACTTGTCGACCCGGAAGGTGGAAGTCGCCGGGATCGCACAGGCGGCGAACGGATTGTGGATGAGCCAGATTGCCCGGAATCTCACGGATTCGGAGGACGGAATCCTGATCGGAAAACGGTACTTGATTCACGACCGTGACCCACTGTTCACCGCCGAGTTTCTGAGCACGATCACCGATACCGGAGTGGAGTCGATCAAGCTACCACCGCGATCCGTTTGGGGTGAATGGTTGCTGCTTCACAATGGGAACGTGCGTGCTCGGGTAAACGTTGGATTTGGGAGTATGGTCACTACCCAGCGACAACTCGAATCTCCCGAATGCATTCCGGAAATCGGCCTTTGCCCGGAGATGCACACGCTTCTGGCCAATTACAGCGCTGCCGTTCGGGAACTCGTCGCTCTGGAGCAAC
>JBPYDQ010000985.1:0-2059 GCA_051986135.1 Terriglobales bacterium
GAGATGCCGGTCGCGGCGGCGCTGTTTGCGGATGCAAACAGATCGTTCTCGCCCGGCATCTCAGAAAGTGTATGAAAGCGATAATCACGAAATACACCTAGCAGTCCGGGGCGGAACCCAAATTTTCCTGGCCCATTGGAACTGATAACCGTAGGATGAAATCATGTCGCTGGGCAGGCGAAAGCGCCGGGGAAAGCAGGAGTCGATCTGGATCGAAGCGACGTCAGTACCGACGCCCGCGGGCCATCCGTTCTATGAGCGCCTGAACAAGCTGCTGGAATCCCGTGGATTCGATCAATTTGCAGAAGAGACGTGTCGCCGGTTCTATGCCGATGTGGGGCGGCCGGGGCTGGCTCCGGGCATCTACTTTCGCCTGCTTCTGATCGGTTATTTCGAGGGTCTGGATGGCGAGCGTGGCATTGCCTGGCGCGCGGCCGATTCCTTCGCCCTGCGGGCCTTTCTCGGCTACGAACTAGACGAGGGCACACCGGACCACACGACGATCTCGCGCACAAGGCGCCTGATGGATATCGAAACGCATCGGATGGTGTTCACCTGGGTATTGGCCATGCTGGCAGAAGAGGGTTTAGTGCGTGGCCACACGGTCGCCATCGATGGCACGACGCTGGAGGCGAATGCGGCGCTCAGGTCCATCGTGCGCCGGGATACGGGCACGGAGTATGAGGAGTTTCTCAAGCAACTGGCCAAAGAGTCGGGCATTGAAACTCCCACCCGGGAGCAACTGGCAAAGCTGGACCGGAAACGGCCAAACAAAGGATCCAACGACGATTGGGTGCATCCTCATGATCCCGACGCCGAGATCACGAAAATGAAGGACGGCCGCACGCATTTGGCCCACAAGGCCGAGCATGCGGTGGATCTGGAAACCGGCGCGGTGGTGGCGGTGACGCTGCAGCCGGCCACGGCGGGCGATACCAACACGGTTTACGAGACACTGGCGCAGTGCGGCGAGAATATTCGCGAAGCCACCCATCAAGCCGAGCTTGATGCAGAGGCGGTCCCAAAGCTGGAAGGGCCGACTGAGTTGGTGCTGGATAAGGGCTACCACAGCAGTGATGTTCTGGTCGTGCTGAAGCAAACCGAAGTAAGAGCTTATTGCTCGGAGCCGGATCGTGGACGGCGGAACTGGGTCGGCAAGGCGGAAGAGCAGGCCGCGACTTATGAGAATCGCCGTCGCATTCACGGCAATCGAGGCAAGCTCCTGCTGCGTCAGCGCGGAGAACGGGTCGAACGCAGCTTCGCGCATTTCTATGAGACGGGAGCCATGAGACGAACCCACCTGCGGCGCCACGAGAACATCATCAAACGGCTGCTGATTCACGCCTGTGCATTCAATCTCGGGCTGGTGATGCGGAAATACTGCGGCTGCGGAACTCCCCGGAGGCTGGGAGACGCCTCTCAGGCATGTCTGATCGCGTTGCGCATCATGGCCGCAATGCTGCGATGCGCCGAATATAACTTTTCCTGCTCGGAAAGCTCGTCAGAGTAACGTTGATCCGAGCTGTAGACGTCATATCGATTAGCTGATCTTCGCTTCCGCATCAGCGATTCCAAATCCATATTCACTTTAGCCCCGGACTGCTAGAAGTCTTGAAGTGAAGAATGGGAACTGAACGCGTCAAGTTTTATGCGGCAAGACGGGCGTTTTGAATGCACGTTTTAACCTCCTGATCGATCCGGTCGAATGCGCGGCGGAGGGGCGTAGATGATCGCGATAAAGTGGGCAAAACCGCGCCGAGTCCTGGCCGGAGGAGATGATCGTAGGCTCGGGCGAAGAACAAGGCAACTCGAAGCCCGAAGCTGGTCAGTTGATATTTGTGGCTGTGGGGAGTGCGCTCGATGAGGCCGTGCAGCCGTAAGCGGCGCAGATGATAAGTCATCTTGCCCGGCGTCAGTTCTTCCGCATGCAACCCCAGCAGAGGAACCAGACGGAGACGAAGTTGCCCGTTTGAAAAACCTGCGGGCAGCAGGTCGAAAACCACGAGAGCGTGCCAAAGAGCCTGTATATTGCGGTCGCCAAAGCGGAGCGCCGAGACGC
>JBPYDQ010000986.1:0-7256 GCA_051986135.1 Terriglobales bacterium
CCGTACTTCACCGGGTCGACGAGAATTCCAGCGACTGCACGGGAAGCGATATCAACGACATCGTCGATAGGCCGTCGCCCTTGTGGGAATCCGGCGAGATCGCCCACTAGGAAGCCGAGGCGCTTCTGGCTTCCGACCCGAGTGGGTGGAATCCCTGTGTTCAGACGCAACAGGTCGGCGACCGGACCCGCGTCGTTCGGTCCACACCCCGGACAGATCGGGGGCATGTATTGGACCAGAACGAGCAAGTCGTTACGCGGAGCCGGGGGAACAGGAATCCCCAACACCTGGGAGTACAGTTGAGCCAGGAGAGGATTCAAGACGAAACTGGCGAACTGGCTATCGTTCTTTGGATCAGAGACGCTGAAGAGATCCTTCGAACCAGTCCCGATGATCAGCTCGTTGATGAGGGAGTTGCCTTCGCGGTTCACTTGCCGCCACGCGCCCTCTCCCTTTACTTGCCCATTGGTCCGACGGACGGTGATCCGTTGGCGGTCGGTTTCCCCATACGTGCCTATTACGGCGTTCTTGTCATTAGCACCATGGATCTGTCCATCCACGGTGAGCATGGTGATAGGCACTTCCAGCACAATTGAGTTCACGTTGAAACCGCCCACCGCGTCCGCAGCATAGTTGTGGGTGTCATCTGCGTCCTCGGCGGCCGAGAGAATTCCACCCACACCCATGCGGAAGTTAAGCGAGTCAAAGGCGGCGCCCAAATCGATATAAAAAGGATCCCTGACAGTCCCGGCAAAGACCCGCACACCGTTTCCTAGATCGTAGATTCCCTGGTTGAACAGGTCCTGATACTTGGGCATGGTCAGCGGTCCAACGTTGGACGGCACAGCGTAGAGAGTGTGCCCGGCGGTCAAGTCGGTGGCCACGCCGTTCTTGATCATGGTCACCGTGTATGTTTGCCGCAAACTCAAACCTTCTGAGCCGGGACCGTTCAGAGCAGTGATTGGGGGAAAGCCTGCGATGCTACCCACGAAGCCGGTAAATACTCCCGGCTGCCGAATTTCGGTATTGAAGCGGAATTGAAAGCTGATGTCAGTGATTCCGTCTCGGTTGTTGTCCACATTCATGACGTAGCGGACGTTGGGATCGAGCGGAAAGTAATTGGGCCCGTTCGACGGTTCGAGAAAGCCGTCGACGTTGAGAATCATGGTGACGCGGTCGGGATGATCGTAGCTGAGGAAAGCGTACCAGTCAGTCACGTCCGCGCTGTGGTCGAGTGCGGCGATGGGCGCCTCCCGATGGCTGGACGCAAACACATTCGATGGAACCAGCACGAGCAGCGCCATGGCCAGGGCAACGAACGATTTCACTTGTTTCATGAGAAATTCCTCTTTTGGAGAGTGGGTTTGTAGACATCACCGAACCTGCACCACTGCAGAGCGGCGCCACGCCGCAGCGGTTACCATTGGATCTGTCTACGAATTGCAATACGCGGCTGCTCTGATTTCGGATTTCGAGTGCATAGAAGTTTCACGATTTATTCATCTTGAAAGTTTTTGCCGTAGCGGGTAAATCCAGGTTCTGTTTCGATACGTATCTTTCTTTGGGCGCTCTGCGAAAGGGAATGGAATCAATGCGCGTGGGAGGCTTTCGCGTGTTTTGGTAATATAAGCCATCTCCAGAGTAATCAGAGTGATGCCATCCAATGAACACCCGCCGTCGTAACTAGAAAGGAATCGCAACTGGCTTGTCTGACGCTGCCTCAAACGTGGTGTTGTCTGACGCCACGCTGATGTCCGCGATTCGGTCTGGCGACGAACACGCGATGGCGCAGCTCTATGATCGTTACTCTCCCATCGTTTACTCGGTGGCACTGCGCGTGCTGGGCGATACTGGGGCTGCCGAGGACATACTGCAGGAAGTGTTCATGCAACTCTGGCGAAGCCCGGACACGTTCGATGCCAGCCGCGGCAGCTTGCCCGGTTGGCTGGCTGTGATTGCACGCAACCGGGCAATTGACTCTCTCCGTAAGCGCCGTCCGGAAACCGACATCACCGATGTAGTTGTATCCGTAGAGCCGGATCTGGCTGGCAAGGCGGAATGGAGTCGTGCAGCCGAAAAGATTCGAGGCGCGCTGGGAGGCATGGCTACACCTCAACGTTCTGCGTTGGAAATGGCTTTCTTTGAGGGACTCACGCATTCCGAGATCGCGGAGAGGACCGGCGAACCTCTGGGCACAATAAAAACTCGTATTCGCTCGGGTCTCTTGATCTTGCGCAAGGCCTTCAATCCATGAATGTACACGAACAATTCGCGGACGACCTCTCTCTGTACGCGCTGGGTGCGCTATCTGGTGAGGAACGTCACGCGGTCGAAAAACACCTGGAGGAGTGCTCGGCCTGCAGGGTTGAGCTTGAACGGTTGCGGGGAGATATGACTCTGCTGGCCATTTCGGTCAGCGGACCGAAGCCTCCGTCCCGTTCGCGCGACCGCTTCATAGCCGCAATCGCAAAAGAAGCACGGCGGGCTCAGGTTCTTCCAAGAAAAGGCATGACATGGTGGGGCGCGTTGGAGTGGGCGGCAGCAGTCGCAGCGGTCGTGTTCATAGTTGTGTTATGGAACCAGAACAGCGATCTGCGACGACGCGTCGCCAGTCTTCAGGCCAATTCTGCAGATCAACAAACCCAGCTGGCGCAGGCGAAGGAGCTGATCGCATCGCTTACTTCCGCAGAAGCTGAGCATTTCATTCTGGTTGCGAGCAATACTCCACCGCAGCCGCAGGGCAAAGCGATTTATGTGCGTAGCAGTGGCACGCTCGTGTTCCTGGCGAGCAACATGCCCCAGCTGCCACTTCAGAAGACTTATGAATTGTGGTTGATTCCTGCGAGCGGCGCACCGATTCCGGCCGGTCTTTTCAGGCCCGACCCCCACGGCAGCGCAACGGTAATCAAGCCGCCTTTACCGCTCGGGATCAAAGCCAAGACATTCGCGATCACGATCGAGCCGGCGGCCGGCTCTTCCGCACCTACATCGCAGCCGATCATGGTTGGTACCCAGGGTTAACCATGATTCGCGCATTTGTCGGTTCTTGTTTGCCGACGCTAGGGCTAGTACGCCAGTTCGAGTTCGAGTGCATCGCTAGCACCCGTCTGAACAAACCTCGTGCGATGTCGCTGAATTTTCTTAGGTTCAACCTCAAAAAAGGGAACGCATTCCTATCGATGATGAGTGACTTGGCTCTGGTCAGCCGATTCGCCGTGCCCGGCGATGATGAACAGCTCTTGACCATAATAGTGGCGTCTCACTACGATTACCGCTTTGAAACCCCAGGTGGCCCGATCATGAGAATCGGCGTTTACATCTTTGGCATAGCAGGGGTCGCTTACGGCATCACGGACCTCGTTTGGGGTGAGTTCGATCCCTCCGATCAGCCCCTTCAGGCTTGGGGCGACCACGTTCCTGGCGCCACAATCTTTGCGTACATTGCGGCCATTTGGCTCGTGGTGGCGGGCGCAGCCCTGCTGTGGCGTGGCAGCAGGCGCTTGGCCGCGGCGTCGCTGGCCGTCCTCTACGGCATCTTCGTGCTGTTTCCTCTGCCCCGCTTCTATACCGCACCGCATTTCGTGGGATACCGTGCTGCTGTCTATATCGGTGTTTTGGGCATGGTCTGCCAGGAAATCATCCTTTTCGTGGCGGCAGTGGTCGTCTGGAAATCGCTGTCTGGGCGAGATTCGCTTTCGCACAGAGCGGCTCTGACCGCTCGCTGGACGTTTGGGTTTTGCTCGGTCGTTTTCGGCCTCGGACACCTCACTGATATCGAGGCGGTGGTTCCCATGACTCCCAAATGGATTCCTCCGGGACCAACGTTCTGGGTGGTGCTCACCGGGATCGCCTTCGTGCTGGCAGGTTTGGCCATCGTCTCGGGAATGCTGGACGTTCTGGCGGCGAGGCTCCTGGGGCTGATGCTGCTGGTTTTCAGTGCTCTTGCATTGGTGCCTCTAATCTTCACCTCACCCCGGGACCATGCGTCCTGGGGCGCCAACGCCTATAACCTGACAGCAGTGGGAGCTGCATGGATCGTCGCGGACTGGCTTGCCGGTCGGCAGCAGCTCATTCGGCATGAGCAAAGGGCAAAGTCAGTGAAGCCGACCCTGGTGTAGGTAGGCTAATGGGGCACGCTTGCCAAGGAAGTAACCGCACGAGCAACATGGAAATTGGTATTCAGTTTCCGGATTGCCCTACAATTCTCCAACTGGTCGAATCGATTGGTTCGCGTCATAACGATTTATCGGTACGTGATCGGTTTGGCCTGGGCTGGGTGTTCCCTGCACCTGATGTGGCGCGCCGCGACCGCCATTGCCCTGCCAAGAACTGCACTAGCTTTGGTGAAATGTGGGCCGTAAGGCGTGGAGCCGTGGTCGCCTTCACATGTAGCGAAGGAGGCGGTGGATTTCGTTGAGTAGGCCAGTGATTTTTTGGTTGGCCACATCGGCCTTGCCATTGAGGATGAGAACCGGTACGTCGATGGTGCGGAGCTCTTCGGCGTGCATGGTGGGCGCGACGGCACCGCGAATGACGGCCGCTAGAACCTTCGGGTCGGCCCCCTTCACGCGGGCCGCTATGATGTGCGCGAGACGAGGTGTCGGGGAACGATTTCGCCCTGCTCCAGGATTCTTGTCTCCTCCTCGGCCCACACGCGTGCAGTGAGCGGACGAGGTACGTAGTCTGGAACCGGCCAACTTTTGGGAAATTCTAAAGGGGCTTCCTCAATGACTTAGTCCCCGATGCCTGCGAGAATGGCGGACTTCACCTGGGGTGGGTGCAGCATGCCAGCTGGCCGCGGTGCCGGAGCCCATGGAGAAGCCGATGACATCAACGGCGTCGAGACGCAGGTGGTCCATGAGAGCTATGACGTCGCGGGCCATCGCTGAAATCCGCGTAGGCGCTTTTGTCACGCGGTTTGTTCGAAGCTCCGAAACCGCGCATGTCCGGGAGGACAGTGCGCGCACCGGCCGCCAGGAATGCCCGTGCCACGCCCGGCATTCCTTCGATGGGAGGATTCGAGACCGGAGGCGCTCCCCCAAACACTGCTCGGAACATCTCTTGGCGTTTTTCGAGTAGCGGAAGAATACGCGCGAAATTTCCGTACTGGCCAAGGCCGTCGACGCCAAATCCATGCAAAAGGATGACGGCGGGCCTTCACCTTCGTCGTGATAGGCGATCCGGGTTCCGTCGAAAGAAGTGAAAGTTTCCATTCGACACTTCCAAATGGTCTGGCCGATCAGTCAAAGACGTTCCGCTGTTGAGCGGGAATGTTAGAAGTGCTCGAGAGCCGAAGTCAACGAGCGAAAAGAGCAATCGCCCAGCAAGTGACGCGCTTGGAGGAAGCTGGTCGGCGATTTGGAGCGGATCACGACGAACCGAAGTTGACAAGAAGTGGTCCCAGCTTCAGGGTAGCCGACGACACACTAACTTTCTGGCCGTTTGATTCTGGGCGCTAAGGGCAATGGCGCTGTAGCAACCGTTGACAAATCCCTCAGTTCGGCAGTGTCAGAATGCACAACACTGTCTGGCGGTGCTTCGGTGCATGCCGGTCGGCTATAGAACGTCAACGACGAACCGTGTACCGGGATGCCCTATGGACAATCCACAGGACAGAATGGTATTGTCCTATGGACAGTCCAAAGGAAGGGAAGAGTTTGTAGAGCAAAAAGAAGAAATTATGGAGCAAAAGAAATCAGAGGTGCTGCAAGGGACGCTGGACCTGATGATCTTAAAGACGCTGCATGCCCTGGGGCCGCGGCATGGGTTTGGGATCGCGCGGCGCATCGAGCAGGTCAGCCGTGACGTTCTTCAGCTCAATGAGGGCACGGTGTACACGTCTTTGTTGCGAATGCAACAGCAGGGATGGATTTCGGCAGAGTGGGGAACCTCGGAAAACAATCGGAAAGCGAAATTTTATTCCATTACAAAGCGGGGGGTAAAGCAGCTCGAGCAGGAAACGGAAAACTGGGAGCGCATTTCCGGGGTGATTGGCCGCGTGTTGCGGGTCGATCCTGAGAGTCGATCATGAGTTCAAGGCTCGAGTTCGGCTTAAGGGCATTCATGGCAAAGTTGCGCGGCTTCTTGGGAAGACCGCAGCATGACAACGAATTCGACGACGAGATCCGAGAACATCTACAACTGCTCACTGCCAGGTTCGTGTCCCAGGGCATGTCCCAGGGACACGCGGCGCGAGCGGCGCGCCTGCAGTTTGGCAACACAACCTTACTGCAGGAAGACCGGAGAGAATTGCAAACGCTGACATCAATTGAGGCGCTGTGGCTGGACCTGCGCTACGCATTGCGTAGACTTTCCAGGAGCCGGGCATTTGCAGCCGTCTCAGTCCTCACGTTGGCGCTAGGAATCGGAGCAGCAACGGCGATCTTCAGCGTGATTGACAACGTCATGCTCGCGCCGTTTCCGTACAAAGGTGCGGACCGTATGGTGTTTCCGCGAATCCACGGCGCGCAGCAGCCCGAGGAAGACGGTCGCCAGGGCTACACAGCGAATGAAGTTTTGGAATTCGCCGAAAACAATCGTGTCTTTGCGGAGACTGCCGCTGCCAAAGACGAACTTGTTTTGTACAAGCATGGAAAAGGTACTGATCAGCTCGAGGGCGCCCGCGTTACTCCGGGCACGTTTGAGTTCTTCGGGGTGCCAACGTTATATGGGCGAGCGCTGCAGCCAAGCGACTACGAGCCGGGCGCACCACCCGTGTTCGTGATGCGCTACAAGACATGGAAGGAACGGTTCAGCAGCGATCTTTCGATTCTGAACAAAACTTTTGTCCTGAATGGAACCGCACGAACGCTGGTCGGCATTCTGCCGCCGCGCTTTGGGTGGTACGGCGTGGAACTGTACATACCGGAGAAATTGACGCGTGGGGCTACGACGGAATTTCCAGACTGGTTCTTAATAGGGCGCTTGAAATCAGGCGTTTCGAGCGAGCAGGCACGGGCGGACCTTACGATTATCGCCAAACGGCTGGCCACAATCTATCCGAACAGCTACCCGGCACAGTTTATGGTTCTTATAAGACACATCGGCGATTCCGTGATTGGCCGCTTTCGGCAGACGCTATACACGGTGCTGGTGGCTGTTTGCTTGCTGCTGCTGATCGCGTGCAGCAACGTTACGAATCTCATACTGGCACGGGCGACCACGCGAGAAAAGGAATTTGCATTGCGTTCGGCGCTGGGCGCCAAGCGCGTAAGCTTGGCGCGGCTGTTGATCGTCGAAAGCTCTGTGTTGGCAAT
>JBPYDQ010000987.1:0-15422 GCA_051986135.1 Terriglobales bacterium
AGATTTGCTAGTCCACATACAAAAGTTGCGATGGCAATCCAACGGATCAGCGTCCTGTGTTTGAGTGCAATCAGTTCTCGGGGCCACTAGTAGCATTTGTATGAAGCGTCATGGGCGGGATACTCGCAAGAGCTAACGGCCAGTGATACTGGTACCCGAAACTCACTCTTGTTCCGTACACTGCATTTGCACCACAGGCGACGACAGGTAGTTGGCACGCCACTGTTCCACATGTGATTGGTGCACCGGTGCAAATCTGCACGTTTGAGGTACTCGTGCACGCCGGGGCTGGTGTTGCTGTGCAGGCGAAATCAGGAGTGTAAGAGACGATGTCCCCTGTTTGTAGGTGATCCGCCTGCAAGGTTGTGGTGAGCGCCCCAACAATTTGCGCATTAGTCTGTGCACTGTTGCCACATGTCGCACAAGTATTTTGAGTAGCGGTGTTGAGTGCCTGACGAGCTGCTCGATTTAGGGTGCTTCTGACATTAAATGCTCTTCCAAACCAGAAAATCCCTAGCATTATTAAAAACAAGAGAGGTAGGACTATTGCGGCTTCCAGAATCTCCTGGCCTGAATCCCCAATAACGATGAAACTATAGAGTTGTCGAATCCGGGAGTGGTGTTGGGAATCTCGCATCATAGCTTCAATCACCGTTAGACAGCACAGCATCAGCACTGATCTGCGTGATGCCGACTCCATAGCCAGGGCTGGGAACTACTAAGTTCATAAGTTTTCCGAATCGCCACTGAAATGGATAGCTGAGATGAACAGCTGTCATCTCGATGGTAATACCAGGTGTTCCTGATGTTTGGAACACAGCACCACGATTGATAACCAAGGTCAGAGTTCCACCCCCAGGGCAAGCCGCATTCAATTGGTAGGTCCAAGCTAAGCCGCTGGGAGTGCCCGGAGATGCTGCGGCGAGGCCACAGTCATTCATATTCGCATTTATAAGGTAATTATCAACGGCGTCACGAATGGCTGTCACCGAATTCGGAGTACTGTTGGTTACATCCGCCATTGTTGCCTTAGCACCAAGGCGTGCTCCCTCGCGTGCCGCGCTGTTCAGGATTTGCTTCGTGTTGAACGCGCTCCCGAAGTCAGTGATTCCGACAACCACGATCATCAATATCGGCAGGGCAATTGCAAGTTCCGCAACTTGAGAAGCCTTTGTCGATGCGCAATGCTGAAAGATCGCGTGTCCTAACTTGCCTATCTTCATCTGATCCTCGTGGATACCTAGCAACGACACGAGAGCGTTAAGGGTGAATCAGCCGCACTGCAACAGGTGAAGTACCGGCGCCTACGATGGTCGTTCCGGTGCTGGCCGGGTCCAATGCAGCAGCATTCAAGATAACTGCATCAATATCACCCGTTGGGTTTACATCCTGAATACCTATTTGCAAGAACCCTACAATCGGTAGCGCAACAGTGTTATCGCATGGTACCGCAGAGGGAGAGGGGCAATTAAAAACTGGAACCGCGACAACCGAATCGCTTCGGTGTATGCCAACTACTGACTGCAAAGACGGATTTGGATTGTTAGAGCCGCCCGTGATTGTGACTGGCAAGCTTCCTGAGGTGAAACTGTCCTGACCTTGATCCAAACCAGTGGTGCTGGCGTGGATCAAACACGTCGCTCCCGGAATAGTTAGCGTATGCAGATTCCCTGCCGAGAGCGTATCGACATGGATCGGTTGACCAGGTCCAATAGTTTGGCCGTTTGTAAAGTTAAAGCTTCCCTCACATGCAATATTGTCGTGGTAATAGAGACCTGGTGGTCCTTTCCCAATCTGTCCGCAAGAAACCGCGCTGGTGGAAGGGCAGGCAAGCGGTGCAGGGGGATCAATCGCAAAGAACGGCGCTGTCCCCGAGGGAGGGTCCGTTGTAGATGATAAACCGTTGTAAACGGTTAGATTAAATGTAAAAGGCTGACCTATGAAAGCGGCTCCGCGTGCTATTCCGTAGCTCGACGTGATGAACAATGCACCACTAGGACAGGTGTTGCAATTGAAAATCAGCCAAGGTTTTACGCCGTGGATCGAGATGGGCGGATTGTTTGGGGGCGGATTCGCAGGGTCAACCGATGGATTATAAGCCTCTGCCAAAGCGGTTGCTGTAACCGTTGTCGGAGCGCCTCCCCACATTCTTGCGAAAAAACTAGGTAGCCCCGTCTGTTTAACAGTGACTTGGATTTGCGGGTTCTGGTTTGATGTTGTGGAAGCACACGAATCAGTGACAGTCGTCGGAGAAGAACCTGCGACATTGTTTTGCGCTGCTACTTTCTGAACTCGTAAATCCGCATCCTTCGAAGTGCCGTTACAGATAGTGTTAAGAGGAACGGAGGCCGGATTCGATGTGGTGCTCGATGTGACGAACGCCTCCGCCCCAGCCAAAGCCGCTGCCTCTGCGCTTCTCTTCGCTTGATCTGACGATATGTACAAATTCACGACGTCAAGCGTGATGACGAGCATCGTCAAGAAAGAGAACATGCCTACGGCAACCATCAAAAGGGTTACGCCTCTTTCACCCTTGGACGATTTCCAACGCTGTGGCATTCCATCCTCGGTGGCCAGAACGGACATTTCGGCAGTTGCCGTGGCCGATGGCTCCAAAGGTAAATGGGAATGCGTCAACATCAAGCTGGAGTACTCTAATTGCGGGGTAACGTGGATTATAGCTCGAAACTCGGTTGAATCCTACAGCTGCTGGTGTTTTTAACGAACGCGAACGGCGTCCACGACTGGACTGGCCCACCCGACTCGCCGCTCGTCAATCGGGGACTTTTGCTGGCGGCAGACGGATGGAAACAGATGCGCAAGCGTGCCCGTTGCGAGAAAGAGAGTGCAGTTTCTGTATTCAACCACTGCGAGCGCACGGAAACCGTCATACTTCATTTCAAATATCCACTCTGGATCGTCGAAGGGGCTGAGCCTTACGGCCTAGATGCATGGGTGTGGAGAACAGCATCGGGCCTTAGTAGGGTATCAGACGTATGGACGAATAAAAGGCGAAGAGGTAGCATGCCCGGATGGATTCCGTGCCAGTAACCACCCTCCATCGATTAATCTGGATACAAGTCGTATTCCACCATGACATACTACCGCGTGGTTGCTATGAAGTCCCCCGTCTTACGGACCCCCTTTTTCTGGTTTTAGGGGGCGACAGATGTGACGGTGTAGTGAAAACTCTAGTGACTCCTGATGTCTCTTTGGTTTCTCTCCCTCGGCGAGATGCAGGCAGGCATGGGTCGGATTGATTTCTAACCTGCAACGATTACGACACGAACCCACCTTCGGTTCCTCTGAATTGCTTGCTCAATCAAGCTTATCGGAAAAAGAAAAGCCCTATTAACAGCAGCTCCGGCCCTCATCCTACAAAGTTAACCAGTGTACCAATTGGGTCGATGGTTATGCGGATCTCATCACCGAGCGCAAGAGTGAAATTGTCAGGTGGGACGATGCCAGTCCCGGTCAGCAAAAAGCACCCGTAAGGAAAAGAGTTGTCGCGATAGAGATACTCGATTAGGGTTTTCGGCTCGCGTTTAAGTTCGTTGAGGGTGGTGCGCCCTCGAACGGCAGATACGCCGGCACGAAAAATCTCCAGGCGAATGCCGGTGGAGCCGACAAGCGCATCCGATGAGACCAGAATGCACGGCCCCAGGGCGCAGCAGCGCTTATAAATCTTGGCCTGCGGAAGGTATAAAGGATTTTCACCTTCGATATCACGCGAGCTCATATCGTTGCCGATGGTATAGCCGAGAATCTTTCCACTGGGGCTCAGTAGCAGTGCAAGCTCTGGCTCGGGAACGGACCAGCTGGCGTCGCTGCGAATGAAAACTTCAGCTCCGGGGCCAACGACGCGGTGCGGTGTTGCTTTGAAGAAAAGTTCTGGACGTTCGGCGTGGTAAACGCGTTCGTAGAAGTCGCCGCCACCGGCCGATTCGGATTCTTCCATGCGCGCATCGCGACTGCGATGGTAAGTAACACCGGCGGCCCAGACCTCTTGCGAGCCAATCGGTGCCAGCAGTGCTTCTTTGTGATTGTCCCCGGCATGATCCAACATTCGCAGCTTGGGTACAGTCGTCTCCAAGAAAACTCTCAGGTCGTCGCGGGTAACGAGTTCGTCCCATGAGAAATCATCGCCGCAATACCATCGATCCTGGTGTTCGACTACTGCACCTTGCTTCGTGTTGTAGAGCTTCACGTGTGTGTCCTATTGAGCTTTTTCCGCGTACAACGTCCGTGCCGCTTTAGCGGTGTCTTCATGCAACCCATCGATGTGGACGTAGGCAGGTTCGAAGGGAAAAACCGAACTGAGGCACGCCCTGCGAGCGTAGATATTCGCCTATCGAACCCTCGAAGGCATTGCCTGCATCGACGATCTTGTATCCTTCCGTCCAATGATCTTGATTGGTCTGACACTCGCCGGTCTCGAATCGACCGGCGCCATCGGCGCAACCGGGCTTCATCCCCACGCGGTGGTGCACGGCGGTGGTGCTTGGCCTGGCTTTCATACCCTCCTATTAAAAGTTCATCGTCATCACACGAATACCGTGCAGGTAAACTGACTTGTGACCGCCCTTCAGCATGGTTCGCCTTTCTGGCGATTCTACAACGTAACTGCGGCTCGTAGACCTTAGCACGTCTGCGACTCAAAAAGCGCGCCAGTGCTACTATTTCTTTCCTCACAAGAAACAGGTACCGGAAATGTACTAAAAAGGTCAACGGCCTGAATTGCCGGTATGGTGTGTCTTCTCGGACCATGACCGCATTCTGCCTAATCGCTTCGGATGGGACTAGCAGCTACACTGAGCCTCTTGCCGTTGAATTGCTAGGTGCGTGTAAGCTCAATCGGTCTTGTAACTTAGAAAGTGGCGGACGGCGTTCCTAAGTCTGATGTGTCGTAGTTCCATACCACCTTCGCGCCAGTTCATCATACCGTGCGGCGCGTACTGGTTGAGGCTAGGAAGCTTTCGAGGCGGTGAGTCTGGAACTGCGAGCGCGCAATCCAAGAGCGCTGACGGCGCTTTCCGCCAGCATGGCCGGCAGCGTTCGATACAGCCGCTGACGTAGGTTCAAATAGCCCTGGGCTCCGGAAAACATGTCACACATGAGCTGGCGGAATCTCGGACTAAGTTCAGTGAACTGAACCATCCGTTCCGTGACCGACTCGCCCATCCAACTGCCTGTGAAAAAACGGTCCGCAATGCGCGCCGCCATCTTCAGTTCGTCTAGAAAATCTTTCTTGAGGCGCGCGGGGTAAGTTTCGGGAACACCCTGCAACAGCGATTCGCTTAATAAGTCCGCGGAGCGCAACGCATAGTACAGGCCCTCACCAGTGATGGGATCGGTGAAGCCGGCCGCATCGCCCAGCATTGCCCATCCATTTCCGGACACGGCCGCATGGCGCAGAGTACTCAGTCTGAGAGCGGGGAGCACATGCGCGTAAAACTTGGCGCCTGCGAACGGAAGTCCCGCGGCGGTCAAAGACTTCTCCAGTAATGAGCGCAACCGAGCTGTGCTTAGACCGTTCATCTTCCCGCAGATACCAGCAGAAAAATGATTCGCACGGGGAAAGACCCAGATGTAGCCATGCAACCCGAGTAAGAATTGAAGCTGCATCGTTGCGCTTGTACCCGGAATGTAATATCCGGCGGTGGCCATGAGATCGCCAGAGGTGAAAGGTCGTGAGAACTGCGCGCGAAAGGGATTGCGAGCTCCGGTAGCTATGATCAGGTATTCGGCCTGGATTTCCCCGTCCGAACCGCGTAAGCGCCAAGACCCAGCTGTTCCCGCGATGGAGATAACGCGCATGTGGCAGAATTCCGCGCCAGCCTGAATGGCCATATCCAAAAGCAATCCGTTGAGCACGCGCCGAGAAAAAATCGCGATTGGCTGGTCGAGCGCAAAGTGCACGCGGCGTCCATCAGGGCTGACAATTTCACATTGCGCTACCCAGTTTCGTTCGATCTGAGCCTCAGAGAGGAACGGATATTGCGCGATGGCCTTGTGGGTTATGCCGCCACCACAAGGTTTCTCCCAGGCCATCTTTTCGTCCAAGAGAAACACGCGATGTCCCGCTCGCGCCAGTCTCGCTGCTGCCTGCGAGCCGGCCGGACCGGCACCAATTACCGCGATAGTGGAGTGCTTCATTTGTAAGGGCGCGAAACCTAACCAGCGTCTTGCGTCTGCTGTTACGTAATGATAAATCGAAACTAGCGATGTTCGAAGTGGTGGTGGGACTCACCTGGTGCGACACCTCCATTGCCCTCGTGTTCGTTCCGGCGTCGACAGTTCGAAGCGCTGTGGACTCGAGTGTCCTGCTACGTCCTGATGTGCCACTGTAGCCTCGTCGGTACGCGCAAAAAGCGGGATTTAATGGCGACAACCGCGATCATTCGCCAGCCGTAAGACTGAAGGGCTAGCAACAAAAACCCTCACCCCGTGGCGCTTGCCAGACTCGGCGGTCCCATTAAGTCGCCGGCCAAAGCGGCTGCCGCGTGCACCAACGGACGTCCGGGGTGGGCGCCTGAGGAAGAAAAAATAGCGTTGTGAACCCGCCGTGCACGGCCTCTATACTGCTTGAAGACTATGACCAACAATACCGAGACCGAACCCAAAGGCGGACCACTACCGGGGTTGCTCAGGCCCCCGATAGTCTTTCTGTCCGCGATTCTGTTGGGGATCGCGCTGAACCGGGCCTGGTCACTCCCTTTCATGCCATCGACTCTTGGATTGCTCGGGCCCCTTGTTACTCTTTGCGCCGTACTGCTCTTTCTGCTTTCTCTCCGAGAATTTCGTGCCGCTGGCACTTCTGTGCGGGGAAGCGAGCGCACCACTACGATCGTCGGAACCGGTCCCTACCGGTTCAGCCGCAATCCCATCTATTTGTCTTTCATCCTGCTCGTGCTCGGATTGTCAGTTTGGTTGAATGACCTTTGGCTGCTGGTAACGCTCGTTCCAGCTGTCCTCTTCATCAGGGCGGTTGTGATCCCACGAGAAGAACGGTTTCTCGAGCGCAACTTCCCCGAGCAGTATTCGAGCTACAAGGCCGCAGTCCGCCGTTGGTTGTAAGGGCGCCAATGGTCGCGCGCTCGGAGTCATGGGCGTAAACCCGCACTCGATAACGGTGAATCAAAACCTAGCGCTGCTGGCCATCGGAAGAATGCACACTGCTACGCAAACATCCCCCGCTGGTTTTGTCTGGCTTTCGCGCCGATCTGGTGGGTTTGTTTGTCGGTACGGTGAGCTTGTCACTACCTACTCATTTTGTGCCTGGACTGGCGTCCGGGTTGAAACTCTCCGCGCCTAGTTGAATTCTTGGACCGATGCCAGACCAAGATTTTTTAGGTAGGCCACACCGTGGCTGACCAATTACAGCAGCCTCATCACATTGTGTCTCCGTCGTATCTGAAGGCAACCCTCCTTTCCGAAGTGTGTCAGGGCGGACACGCCGCGGTCGAGCGCACACAAATTCCTTCTCTCTGCCAGAGATAAGTCCTTTCGCGTCAGCAGGTTTTTGGTTGGCTCGCTCCATGCAAGTCCATAGATCGGATGACGAAATGGGGCCGGCGATGAAATCTACAAAAGGCAGAGAGTGGAGACCGGGAAGAATCCTCACGTTGATGTTCTTGGCAACCGCGGCTTCTGCGCAGACGAGGCAGAAGGTCGAGCAGCCGAGACGCAAAGTTCTGGTCAGCATTGCCGATCGCAAGCTGGCAGTTCTCGAAGACGGAAACATCCTCAAGATCTTTCCCGTGGCGGTTGGAGCCAGCGTCACACCGAGTCCAGTAGGGGGCTTCCAAATCGTAAATCGCCTAGTCAATCCAGCTTATTACCGTCCGGGAATACTCATTCCGCCGGGGAAGAGGAATCCCCTGGGGCCGCGTTGGATCGGTCTCAATAAGAAAGGCTACGGAATTCATGGAACCAACGAGCCCGGGTCGATCGGTAAGGCCGCATCACATGGATGCATTCGCTTGCGCAACCGCGATATTCAAGAGCTGTTTGCGATGGTCAGGGTCGGTGACAGTGTCGGAATTCTCAGCGAACCGGATCCACTGAGGGCGGAAATATTCGGTGGGGCTGAAGCCATTCGAGAGCACGAAGATGCGGTCTCCAGTGCCAGTCCAGGCGGCGGGGCGCAATAGGCGAGTCGGGCCAGCGAGAATCCAGTTTAGGGAGGCAGGCTATGGATACGGCAATTACAGCGGTGACGGTTGTGGCAGCTCTCATATTCTCTGTCGCGGTTGGAATTCTGGTCGAAGAGGTGATTTTCGGAGAAATCTGCCGCCTGTTCTTCGCTCGACCGATGATCGACAGAGTCGAGTGGTGGACTAAGTCGCGGTAGACACGAAAGGAGAATGAACATGCTGTTCCTTAAGAGCATGCTTATGGTGAGTGGCATCGGGATGATGATCGTGGCCGCCGGAATCCTGGGATATGACCTGTATCTACAGGCACGATACCGGCGCGAATCGGAAGCGGGAGTCGCACCTCGGAGGCCGCAGCCAAAAGTGGGTTGGCGCACAAGCATGGCGCTGGTTTTGCTGGCGTGGGGTCCTATGCTAGTAGCTCTCAGCATTCTGGTGGTTCCAAGCGGGACCGCGGGGGTTCGCGTTAGCCAGACGAAAGGAACTCTGCCGGGTGCCCTCTATCCTGGGATACATCTTGTGCCACCGCTCATCGAGAGCGTTGTGTTATTCGATACGCGAGACCAGTTGTTCACCACTGGTGCGCCCGAGGATGGCGCGAAGGGCCGGTCAGAAACTGCGGCGGCGAAATTCGAACCGTTGAAGGTGCAAGCCAAAGAAGGATTGACGCTGGGGCTGGCGATCACGGTGCGCTACCGTCTCGATTCGAAGCGATTGGATTTCATTCAGAGCAACTTGCCGCAGCCGGTGGAAAAGGCGATTGTGCCGCAGGTAGTTGCGAGCGTGTGGCGGGATTTGGTGCCGAACTACACGGTCAGGGAAGTCTTCGCCGTGAAACGGGAAGAGGTTCCGAAGCGGAGGGCGAGCGCGATTAGCGAGCGGTTGGTTTCCGATGGCATCATCGTTAAGGAAGTCATGCTGCCTGATATTCAGTTGCCGCCGGAATATGCAAAAGGATTGGAGGAGCTCTTGCTAAAGGAGCAGGAGAGCGACCAGAAGGGTATCGAAACCGATATACAGCAGAAGCAAGTGAGAATTTCTGAACTCGAGGCCGAGGCGCAGAAAGCGCGGCGCGTGAAACTGGCTGAGGGCGAAGCACAGGTGCGAGTGTTCGAAGCCAAGTCTGAGGCCGATGCCATGCAGTACACCTTACCGCGGAAACAGAAGCAGATCGAGGAATCGCGACTGGAGGCCGAAGCCCGTAAGGAAGCGACCGTCAAAAATGCCGAAGCCATGGCACAGGCCAAAGTAATCGACGGCAAAGCCGAGATGGATCGGAGAAAGATGCTGGCCGATGCGGAAGCGGATCGCATTCGGGTCACGGCAGCAGCGGATGCCGAACGTATGAAAAGCGAGGCGGCGATCCTCAAGTCGAATCCGCTTCTCATCAATAAGATCGTGGCGGAACGCCTTTCCGATAAGCTGCAGATCATGATGGTTCCTGCCGACGGCAAGTTCTTCTTCGCCAATGACGTATTGCGGAGCATGAGCAATGCCAATCACGTCAGTCAGTCTCAGCAGGCGGACCAGGACACGCAGGATCCCACGTAGATTGGCCGTTCGTCCGCCCGTGGCAGGCCAACTGATCCCTGAATCTAGGGTCTGCCGCCGCTGCCTAACCAGATGAACCGGCGGACCGTACTCTGCTCGGAGGCAACCTCTTGAACCTGCCCGTTTATAATGGGCCAAAGCCCCACATGAGCGATCGCCGGTTTGCGCGCACGGTTGGCCTGTCCCTCACCCTGCTGTGTTTGCTTGCGACAAGTTCCGCAGCCTCGAACTGGGGCGGTGCGGAAATGGAACTCACCAGCAAGATCCGTTCCATCATAGGCCCTGTAGCGGCTTCACTGATCATTGAGAACCGTTCCTCGCTGGTCGAGAGCGATGTGAAGGCCATCACCGCCGAACTTCGTTCACAGTTCCTAGGTGCGGGGTTACGCTTGGTCGGCACGGAGCAGGCAGCAGCCTCGGTCGAGGTAACACTTTCGGAAAACATTCAAGGATACCTTTGGATCGCGAAGGTTCAGCAAGGAACCAATGCGCCCTTCGTCGCCATGATAAAGCTGCCGCGTGCGGGCCTGGCGGTAGCAGCCCGCGAGACCACACAGATGGCGATCGCGAAAATCCCGCTCTGGTCGCAGGATAACCGAATTCTGGATGTGGGCGTAATCGATAGCCCGCCGCGTTTGATCATTCTGGAGCCCGAGAGGATCGTTGTGTATAGCCGGTTAAGCTCGAGCCAGTGGCAGCAAGACCAGGAGTTTCCGATCTCTCATGTTCGGCCATGGCCACGCGATCTGCGCGGACGGCTTGTGCTGCGCAAAGATCACCTGTTCGACGCTTATCTTCCTGGCGAAGCCTGTGCCGCCAGATCGGCTGGGACTCTTGCTGTCGACTGTAACCAGAGCGACGACCCCTGGCCACTGGCGGACGGTGCGTTCGCGCTGAATGCCTTCTTTTCCCCGACGCGGAATTTCTTTACGGGGGTACTTACTCCCGGGGTGGGGAAGCAGAACCTAGTGACTGCCTTCTATTCAGGAGCGCCCATTGCTCGCGACCGGTATGCGCTGTGGGTGTTCGCCGCGATAGATGGACAGATACACACTCTGGATGGCATCACTGACCTGGCAGTCTCAACAAGCGGCTGGGGAAGCGAGGTCGCCAGCGTCAAGAGCAGCTGCGGCACGGGCTGGCAGCTGCTGGCAACCAGCAATTCCGATGGCAATCGCCCGGACACGGTGCGGGCGTATCAGTTTCCAGACCGCGATCCGGTTGCTGTCAGTGAGGCAGTCGACCTAGGCGGCCCTGTGGTTGCGCTCTGGACGGAGCAGTCAGTGAGTACGGTGTTAGCGGTCTCGCGAAGTTTACGGACGGGACGATATGAAGCCTTTCGGCTGGCCATTAGTTGCGGCGAGTAGTCTCTCAATAATGCTGGCGCAGGCGGAGATGCGCCCGCAGTATGGCGGTACAGCGCACATGCTGCTGCGGAGCGCGCCCGATTCGCTCGATCCCTTAAGTCCGCAAGCGGATCCATTCACAGCTGGAAAACTCCTTCGCTTAATTTATGACACTTTAGTTTCGATCGACGACAACGGTAACATTCAACCTGCATTGGCTGTCTCCTGGCAGGCAGATCACGATCGTCAGCACTGGCGCTTTCGTCTGCGGCCAGGGGTGAAGTTTGCCGACGGCTCTCCGCTCACCGCCGACGCGGTAGCAACCTCGCTACGACAAGTGAATACCTGGAATGTGTTTCCCCAGGGCGATTCCATTGAAATCGACTTGCAACAAGCGGACGATTTGCTGCCTGCAGAGCTTTCGCTGACAAAGAATGCAATCGTTCGACGCAATGAGAGTGCGCCCCGGGGGACGGGGCCATTCCGAGTAGGCGAGTGGATATCGGGGAAAAGGCTGGTGCTGACTGCGAATGAGGAATACTGGGCAGGTAGGCCGTTCCTTAATTCGGTTGAAATTGAGTTCGGCAGGAGCTACCGCGATCAAGAGACGGCGTTGGAACTAGGGAGAGCCGACATGGTGGAGATAGCGACGGACGAAGCGCGACGCCTGGAAACGGGAGGTCGGCACGTCTCTGAATCGGGGCCACTCGAGCTGCTGGCGCTGGTCTTCGCGCATGAGGCTCGATCGGCTAATGAATCCAAGCTGCGGCAAGCCCTGACCTTATGCGTGGACCGCATTTCTATCAGGAATGTGCTCCTACGAGGACAAGGCGATTTGGCCGGCGGAATTCTGCCCAATTGGATCACGGGATATGAATTCCTCTTTGCTACTGAAATGGACGTAACCAGGGCACAGGAGGAGCGAGCTGAAGTTAGCCAGGCGCCGGTATGGATGCTTGGCTACAATTCCGCGGATCCTATCAGCCAAGTAGTAGCCGAGAGGATTGCGCTGAATGCGCGCGACGTGGGTTTGCGGGTCGAGTTGGCGAGCGGAGCCAACCGAGACGTGCAACTAGTGCGGATTCGCTTGCAATCCATCAGTGCCGGGATTGCGTTAAAAACTGCAGCCGTCGAGCTCGGCTTAAGGGAACCGAAAATCGAGGGCGTGAGCGTCGACGAAGTCTACCAGGCCGAAGCCACTCTCCTACAAGGGCAAAAGATCATACCCTTGTTTCATGTACCAGTAGATTACGGCGTTGGGGGTGCGGTGAAAGGATGGAAGACGCGGCTCGATGGCAGCTGGCCGCTGACGGATGTCTGGTTGAGTCACTAGCGCCGGCGCGCCATGATGGCCAACGAGGGCGCGACACGCACTTGCGCGGAGAAAAATTGAGTTTTCGGCGAAAGCTGTTATTGGTATTTTCTGCCACGGTAATTGTAGTCGTAGCGGCAGTGGCAGGCACCGTGTCGGCATTGACGGGCGCCGCCTTTGACCGACTCAATGGGGAACGTACACTGGTGCTGGTCCGGCAATTTCAGCGGGCGTTTAAGCGGCGCGGCGACGATGTCGTCGAGCAGGTGGAAGCCATCGCAGCCGGGGACGCAGCGCGACGCATGGGCCTTGAGCTTAGCCGTCTACCACCCGATTACGGCGCCTATGTCGGCGAGGCGAAGGGGATCGCGGACAGCCAGGGGTTGGATTTTCTTGAATTTGTCGATGCCCAAGGAAAAATCATAGCCTCTGCGCAATGGCCCGCCAAATTTGGATATAAAGATTCTTCTTTGAACTTTGCGGCTGTTTCCCAAGGCGCTTACCTCAAAGAAGAAGACTTGCCCGAAGGTTCCGCTCTCGGCCTGTTTGCTGTTCGGCCGGTTAGAGGTGGAGAAATGGCTTTATACGTAGCGGGAGGCATACGGCTCGATAAGGATTTTTTGAGGACGCTTGATTTGCCGGCCGGCATGCGCACGCTGCTATATCAGAACGTCGCTCCGGCTTTTTCCGCACAGTTCTTGATTGATCCCTCCGAGAGACCGCAGGTAGCGCAAAAGATTGCGCCGCTCATTCAGCAAGTACTCGAGGACGGAAATGAGCACCGCGAGACGATCCGGTGGACGTCGAATCGAATAGACGACGAGATAATGCACGCAATTCCGCTGCCTGGCCAGGATGGCGCCATACGAGGAGTGCTGCTCGTCGGCAGTTCCCGTCGCGAATATATCGAGCTGAACCGGCGCCTGCGCGATGTGGCTATGCTGGTGGGAGGCATCGGAATCCTGCTCGCTATCTTTATGAGTAATTGGGCGGCGTGGCGAGTTACACGTCCGCTGGAACAGCTGGCGGCAGCTGCCCGGTCTGTCGGGACAGGAGAGCGCGAGGTGCGGGTTGAAGTCAGTTCTCACGACGAATTTGGTGAATTGGCAGAGGCATTCAACCGTATGACCAGGGAGTTAGGCGAGCAGAGCGACCGGCTGGTTCAGGCGGAGCGGGTCGCGGCCTGGCGGGAACTGGCGCGGAGGCTAGCTCATGAACTCAAGAATCCGCTGTTCCCTCTGCAACTCACAGTTGAGAATCTGGTGCGGGCGCACGCCCACAGTCCACAGCTGTTCGAAGAAATGTTTCATGAAGGCACTACGACTCTGCTGGCGGAGATAGCGAACCTAAAATCCACCATTACCCGTTTCAGCGAATTTTCAAAAATGCCGGAGCCGCATTTCCAACAGGTCGATGTGAATGATCTGATGCAACAAGTGGGGCGTGTGTTTCAGGCGCAACTCGAGTCGGGGGTAAAGATCGAGTGTCGACTTGAGCTTGACCAAGGTCTGCCACCGATCGCTGCTGACCGAGATCTGCTTCACCGGGCAATCTCCAACCTGGTGCTGAATGCCATGGATGCCTTGCCCACAGGCGGCACCATCACTCTGGCCAGCTATAAGAAAAATGGGAATGGGGTGGCGATCAAGGTGAGCGACACGGGGAGCGGCCTCTCTGCGGAAGAATGCAAAGGCCTCTTTACTCCTTACTACACGACCAAACCGCACGGCAGCGGGCTGGGACTGGCGATCGTGCAATCGATTGTCAGCGATCACCATGGGAAAGTTGGTGTGCACAGCAGACCAGGACAGGGAACAACTTTCACGATTGAGTTGCCGCGCAATTGGGAGCGACTGAGTGCTGGACAGGGGAAATCGGCAGTGGAAAATTAAGGAGCCGGTGTGAGCCATAAGACGCATCTACTCATCGTCGATGACGAGGCCAACACGCTGGCGTCGCTTTCTCGCGCTTTCCGCCTTGCCGGACATGAAGCGACTCTCTGTGACAATGCGTCGCGGGCACTCGAGCTGGCCAAATCGCAGCATTTTGATCTCATCTTTTCCGATGTGGTGATGCCAGGCAAGGACGGTCTGTCGCTGCTCCAGGATCTCAAGGCAGAGGGAGTGTCAGCGGCGGTGGTAATGATGTCCGGGCAGGCCCACATTGAAATGGCGGTGCGCGCGACCCGCCTGGGCGCCCTGGATTTTCTGGAGAAGCCGATCTCCACGGAGAAACTGCTGTTGACGGTGGAAAACGCGATGCGGCTCGAGCGGCTGGAATCGGAAAACCGGCAACTGCGGCAGCGATTGGGTAAGCATGAGATGGTGTGGGCCGGCGAGGCGATGAAGAAAGTCAGGGCCCAGGTGGAGCGGGTAGCGGCCAGCGAGACACGAGTTTGCATCCTCGGGGAGACCGGTACGGGAAAGGAATTGGTGGCTCGCACGCTGCACGAGCGAAGCTCACGAGCGGCCGGTCCGTTCGTGACGCTTAACTGCGCCGCCGTACCCGCCGAGCTCATTGAGTCAGAACTGTTCGGGCATGAAAAGGGCTCTTTCACGAGCGCGGCGGCACGGCACTTGGGCAAGTTCGAACAGGCCGAGCACGGTACGATTCTTCTGGATGAGATCGGCGACATGCCGCTTGCCATGCAAGCGAAGTTGCTACGCGTCCTCGAGGAAAATGAGGTGGAGCGGGTGGGCGGTGAAAAACCTGTTCCTGTAGACGTCCGCGTGATTGTGGCAACGCACCGAGATCTGTCTCGATTGACTCGTGAAGGTAAATTCCGTCAGGACCTTTTCCATCGGGTCTATGTTTTCCCGATTGTTCTTCCTCCCTTGCGCGAGCGCCGCGACGATATTCCCAAGCTGGTGGACCATTTCGTTCAGCAGGTATCGGAGCAGAACGGTTGGAAACCGATTCCGTTTACGGCGGAAGCGATCGCAGCGTTAGAACAACACGGGTGGCCCGGGAATGTCCGCGAGCTGCGCAACGTGGTGGAACGTCTGATTCTGCTGGCAACTGAGGAAAAAGTCGACGCTGCGACGGTCGACTTGGCAA
>JBPYDQ010000988.1:0-7685 GCA_051986135.1 Terriglobales bacterium
ACACGCGATGCGCGGCGGGCTGGAAGCCAGCATGCCAGCAGCCCGGTCAGGAGCAGCACCGCCGCGACGCTTGAGAGCGTCCAAGGATCGTACGCCGAAACTCCCCACAGCTGCGTGGCAATCACACGCCCGAGCGCGAGGCTTACGATCAATCCAAGCGCGACGCCGATTGCCACCAGCCGCAGCCCCATTCGAATGACCAACCCCACGACGTCAGCGCCTTCGGCTCCCAGCGCCATGCGAATTCCAATCTCATGCGTACGCCGAGTCGTGGTGTACGCCAGCACGCTGTAGACGCCAATCGTCACAAGCGCCAGCCCAATCGCTCCAAAAATCGTCATCAGCAAAGATCCAAACCGCGGCCCCGCGTAAGAAAACTGGCTGATGTACCCTTCGAGCGTTCCCGTGAGCGTCAGCGCTACGTTGCGGTCGGTAGCCCAAATTTCTTTTTCCACCGCGTTCATCATGGCCATCGGTTCTTTCTCGGTGCGCACGAGGACTCCCCGAAACGCCGAGCCGGTCACGGTGTAAGGCACCCAGATTTCCGGCTGAATCGGCTCCTGCAAGCCGCGGTTCTTCACGTCCGCGACGAGCCCGATGATTTCGAACACCGGCTCCTTCACAGGATCTTCAAACTGCTCCAATTGTGCGATGCGAACTTGTTGCCCGATGGGGTTGTCGTTCCCGAGATACTTCTTGACGAAGGTTTGGTTCACCACGGCCAGCTTGCGCGCTCCATTCACTTCCGCTTCCGTGAAGGGCCGGCCGCTGACGAACTGAATTTTCAATACAGGGAAGTATCCTTCGCTACAGAGTTGAAACATCGCGTTCCATTTTTCTGTGTGCGATTTGCCCGGAATCTCGATGTCGCTCGGAATTCCGCCATAGGGCGGCAGCGTGCTTGTTTCCGTCGCTTCCACGACGCCCGGCAGGGCCTTCAGCCTTTCCAGCAGCGGACGGTAGAATCCCGCAACTTGCGCAGCCGTTTTGTAGCGGTCCACCGGCAAAGGGAGCCTGGCTACGAAGACATGATCCGGGCGGAGTCCAAGTTTCACATCGCGCAGGGCCACAAAACTCCGCATCAACAGCCCGGCTGCGACCAACAGTGTTAAGGATAGTCCCACCTCCAACACGACCACCGCATCGCGCAATCGCCCATGGCGGAATCCTCCGCTTACGCCCTTGCCGCTGTCGCGAAGCGGTTCGTTCACATCTTTCCGCGCCGCTTTCAATGCGGGAACAAGGCCGAATACCAGCGCCGTCATTATTGCCACTGCTAGAGTGAAGAGTAACACTGGCGTATTCAGTCGGATCACCGCTTCGGCAGGAATAATGCTCTGGGGCATCAGCGCCACGAGAGATTTCAACCCTCCCCAAGCCAGCAGTGTTCCCAAGGCTGCGCCGCCCATCGCCAGGATCATGCTTTCCACCAACAATTGCCGGATCAATCGCCAGCGGTTTGCTCCCAACGCAGACCGTATTGCGAACTCTTTCTCGCGCGTGGTTGCTCTCGCCAGCAACAAGTTCGCTACGTTTCCGCAACCGATCAGCAACAAGAGCCCCACCGCCGACAAAACGATGAAAAGCGTGGTCTTGAATTGGCCTACGACCAGGTTCGTTAGAGATTCCAAGTGGATAGTAAAGTGTTTGGGATAGTCCTTGGGATAGACCTTCGACAGGCGGTTGGCTAGGACCGTGAAGTCCGATTCCGCTTGCTTCATCGTGACGCCGGGCCTGAGGTGTCCGAGCAAGAACCAATACTGAGGAAACGCCCCGGCGACAGCCGTGGTGGCAGACGCTCGCTCCGGCTTTTTGGGGATCCACATGTCCGCGTCGCCCCAGCCGAACCGCGGCGGCATAATGCCAACGAGTGTCCTTGGTTGGTCATTTAATATAAAAGTTTTGTTAACGATGGACGGGTCGCCACCGAAGCTCTTCATCCAGGTTTTGTAACGCAGCACAAACACTGGTGGCGCGCCCGGCTCGTAGTCCGCGGGCTGCATCACCCGCCCGAGCAACGCGGGCATCCCGAGAAATTGAAACGTTCCTGGTGTGACGTAATTTCCGTCGAAGCGAAGCGTGCCTTCTCCCGAGCGGTAAAGCACATCGAGATTATCATTCGCGATCACGCGGTCAAAGACATGATTCTGCTCGACATAATCCAGAAATTCCGGGCTACTGAACGCCCCTCGCCCGCCCGGCTCACTCCGTTCCGTGTCATGGACCTGCACGGACATGAAGCGGTCCGCATCGGGGTACGGGAAGGGCTCCATCATGACGTTGTCGATGACACTGAAGATGGCCGTAGAGGCGCCAATTCCCAGCGCGAGCGTAATGGTCGCCACAATGGCGAAACCCGGAGACTTGGCCAAGTTCCTCAGCGCATACCGAGTGTCCTGCCCTAGAGTTTCCATAGCGACCCTCTTCCCATTGCCCTTGCAATGGACGCAATCATTCAACACCACTCGCCATCTAGGAGTACGCACCCAGTTGCAATAATGTTCGACGCCACGAGGCCTAAAAAGTTGCGGAAAAGCGTAGATCGGCTCAGGCATTCGGAGTTTGTTAGCTTGAGAGATGACAAGAATCCGCGAGATGTCACCGCTACAAAAGACAGGCTGCCTGAACAACCCCGCATCTATGAGGCTACGCGCTGCCGCTCCTTGGCCTGTGTCCTGTGTCTCTCAGTGCACGCCTGCACCGGCGAATTTCGTGCACCAGACTCAAGCTCAGCTGCGCGCTGTTCGATTCCAGGTATGATCCGCTATGGGCCGCACGGAATTTTCGGCAGGGACAATCGCCATAGAACCGCTCAGCGTGGCTACCGGTTTGTCTAAGTTGATGCCCTGTAGTAACCCGTAACGCCAGGCCTACAGAAGACCGCAGATGATGATGCAGGGCAAGACCAAGATGGTGCGCGTTTTCGGGTTCGCATCAATTAGGCCAGCGTCATCAGTGACCGTCAAAGTCACGACGAATGTTCCAGGCGTCGAGTAAGTGACATTGCCGGGCGTGGCCACATTGCTCGACTCCGGCTCGCCACCAGGGAATGACCAAGAATAGGCAGTGATTTGGCCATCTGGATCGGAGCCCGATCCTGAGAAAAATACGGACTGTCCAGCCAGGATGATCACGTTGCCCGAGGGACTGTCAATCGATCCCGTTGGAGGCGTATCTGAAGCGAGCGGTGCCCCAAGCGCCTGCACTAAATCCAATCTACCGTTGCCCATTTGGGGGCCCACGGGCTGAGCATGGGCCATAGCGCGGCCGGCTCGAGCCTCATTGGCGTTCGCCTGCCTGTTTAACAGCAGCGCAGACCCGCCGGAAACAAACGGCGCACTGAAAGAGGTACCCCATCCGGCCGCGTATGTGCCGAAGGGATAGGTTGTGACGATGGCTTCTCCAGGAGCGGCGACCCATACAATGGCATTGCCGTAGTTGGAAAACGACGACCGCGTATCTTGGTCGCTCGTGGACGCGACTCCCATCACATCGTTTTGCCACTCCGCAGGATAAACAGTGAGTGGCGGAGCGGATTGGCCGTCGTTCCCCGCCGACGCCACGGAAATGATGTTGTTCTGGTTGGCGTAGTTCAGCGCCTTCCTCAGTTCCCGAGAATTCGTCTGGGTGTCAAAGCTCATGTTGATTACATTGGCGTTGTTTCCCACGGCATAATAAACGGCCCGCAGAATGTCGGAGAGAAAGCCGGTGCCATCCGCCTTGAAGGTTTTCAAGGGCATGAGGTGCGCCGTGGGAGCGACGAGGTGGATCACGCCCATTACCATCGTGCCGTGGCCGAACGCAGCGTACTGACAAGGCGTTTGCTGATTGCAGTCAAGCACGGCCGCCGTGGATTGATCGAGTACCGCAGCTGTTGATTGATTGACTTGCGCCGAGGAGCAACCGGGGCAGGGTGGAGCCGGACACGAAGTGAAAAGGCAGGATGAAGAGGAAACGTCGGTTAATTCCGAACCACCCGGCTGATTGCGCGTAAAGTCGTAACCCGGCAATAGAACACTCTGTAGCGCAGGGTGGGTGGGATCTACTCCGGTGTCAATATCCGCGACAACTCCGCTGCCGGTGACTCCAAACTGACTTTGCGCATCCGAGACGCGGACGATTCGTGCGGCGGGCTGGTTCGCATAGCCATTCCATACGGTTCCGCCGGAATTGGGATAAGGCACCGGATTTCTGTCCGACATCAAATCTGCCGGCAATGCTGTGGGAAGCACGTTCAGTGACCCGATCGGAAATAAGTTGAGCAGCTGATCGACTTCGGCATCCACAATTCCCAGCGGATTGCCCGGGAGATTCAGCAAATCGTTTAAGTTAAGTGGACTGGTGATCAGGAAAAGTTGGCCCAGGGGATCCCCCAGCCCGCTCACCACGGTGCAGATCGGACGCAACAGGGGAGGGTTGCACACCGCTTGAAGCAGCGGGAGATCGAGTGTCGTGCGGACGATGAAGCGGTTGTCGGCTGAGGCTTTGGCGGGCCAGAGTCCGCAGAGAAGCAGCACGAGCACCCAGACAGATTTCAACCTCATGGCTTACCCTCTCTTCTTCCCTTCGGGATAAAAGTATTTCTGAGCCAGAAATCTCCAGAAATCTCAGGATTGGCGATTCTTATGTCCAACTTAACTTATGACGTTCTGCGAATCGGGCAAACCGGCCGATAACCAGAAGTTTTCTCTGGCTCTTATTTCTAACGTGATGCCTGGCTCAGACTCGAATTCAAGGTGAAACTCGCCCCACTTGTTGGTCTTAACTATGCCAATCAATCCTGTGTGACCCTGAATAACGATCGGTACGCCACCCAACTGAGGCTCCCGTTTAGCAGTGTCCAACACCTGACCCGCCAGACTGATGTGTTGCGAATCCCCCTGCCGTTCGACGGAAAGGTCCGCTACCAAGCTGTCGGATTCGTAACGGAGTTGGCGACACATGGGCTGTGAGGATCTGATACCGGCGAGCGAGGGTTGCAGAAAGCTATCAAAGACCAGAGGCGCGCCGCGCGTGATTTGACGCGGAATGGTTCGCCGGCGAAGCAGGGAATCCAAGCTGGGCCATAACTCCCGGAAAAGGGAATCCAGGCGAACTCTCGGAACGGAATAAGCATCAAGCACTTGGAGCAATTCTGGGTCGCTTTCATTGTTTATAAGAACAATGAAGCGGCCTCGCAGTTCAGGAACCCGCTTGTGGAACGAAGCCACCACGCGGGCGGGCGGATGGTCTGTCAGCCGCGGGTCAAGGATGGCGGCATCAGGTTTTTCCTGTTGAAGCAACTGAAGGGCCTCACCCAGGGCTGCGGCGACCAGGCACTGGTATCCCATGCTCCTAAGCAAGACGCGCACGTTGTCGCACACCAGCGGGTTGGCTCCGAGCATTAATACTTTGAGTGGGTTTTGCGGGGTTTCCACAAGTTCCTACTTCTAATAAGTATTTGTAAAAAACCCTCTCAGGATCTGCTACCACCAGATAAAACATTGGAAGGCTGGCAGTCAATTTAGGGAAAACCCTCAATTCTGTGTAGGGGGAACAACGGTTATGGATATGTGTTTGGCATGGAATGCAGAGAGTTCATCCGTAGGAGCGGTAACATCAAAGAATTCAATCAGAACGAGGTTTTCAGTATGCACAGGGGTGAATTCCTTCGGACTATCGGTGATCGAAGGTTGAACTTCTCCGAAGGAAATTCACCCCGTTACCAACTTGCTTTGGTGTTGTCTGAGTCTCTGCCGGAGAAGACCTGACCCGCAATCAGGCGAACACCTGATGGTCGATAAGCAAACGGAGGTCCCCGTTAATCCTTTTGTCCCAAATCTTCGCTAGACAGGGACAGCCCCGCGATTGAATCCCCAACGAAATTCGAAGCCAGCCATGGTCTCCCCGTTCCACATATTCAAAGTGCGGAACGACGGTCGCCTTCGCTGGATGGAAGGGGCGGTAAATGTGGAACGTGCCCGCCGATGTGGACGTGAAGGCCGGCTCGATCGTTTTCCGTGGCCGAATCTCGGAAAACGCAACAGTAGGGTATTTCGTTGTGGGTGCAAAGGTGGCGCATCCTGGGCAACGATGTTGCAGAGAGACAGGACTCCTCCGTTCCCTGTGGAAAAATACGAATTTCCGTATTGTTTTTGCCGGCGACCAGTAGTAGCTTTCCTTAAACTCTACAATTACTAGCCGTATAGACCGTCTGTGCCCGGCGAGGGGCGCACCGTGAACTGTAAATTGTGTGGACCAGACAACTTCTCGCTCAAAATCCGCGTGGTGTTAGCCGACGACAACAACCAGATGCGTGAGTACATCCGTAAATTTGTCTCTCGCGATGGCTGCAAGGTCGTGGGCGTTGCGGGTGACGGCCAAGCAGCGGTCGAGTCTGCTGCTAAGTTGCGTCCGGACGTATTGGTATTGGATATTTCCATGCCCAGGCTCAACGGAATAGAAGCCGCCAAACTCATGAAAGAGGGTAACCCGTCCACAAGAGTTGTTTTCCTCACGGTCGAGCGGGACCCTGATATGTGTCGCAGCGCCCTGGATACGGGCGCCTGCGGCTATGTGCTCAAGGCTCGGTTAGCTACAGATCTGATTCCAGCAATCAAGGCGGCAAGAGATGGTGTTCGATTTGTCTCCCCCGGATGCGGATGACCAAACACATTTTTCCCCAAAATGTACAAGCTGATTGATTGCATTTGTGTCTCTGGCAGATGTACGAATGCCTGCTCGTTCGTGCGCGGTCCGATGTTATGAGTCTCCCTGGCTTCTAACGGGCATGTTTACAGGCTCAGTTGGCCCGTCAGGACTCAGAATAAGACGATTCGAGGTTCGATCTCTGTTCGCGCCCACACTAGAATCTAGCGTAGCCAGCTGCCCTCTCGCACCCGCCCCTTACTATCCCTTAGCTGAGCAATCCACTTCTCAAGAATTAACTGACAGTTGGGATCAGTGTCGGTGAATACCACTCCTATGCCAGCGTTTGAGAACGCATAAACCACTTTGCCCAGAGCTGCGAAGCTCGCCCAGGCGCACAATCCTAACCCGGACCCTGGTCCCAGCCGGCAGGAGCTTCTCTGAATCCACGTGACAGCCAAACAAGCTTAGGTTACTGGTTTGTTCCGTAAAATGCGTCTCTGAATGCACGTCGGTGAGTTCAACGCTCGCAGCGAAGCTGTAGCGGAGCACGTGGGCGCTCAGACTTCAAGTAAAGCCTCTTCAGCGCTCCCCAGGTTGTTGTCGTTGTCTTGACTCGTGCCTTGCCGTCCTGCGGCCGATCGTTCGTTCCGGTTCCGTCCATACGCTGACGTCTCCTGGATAAATTGAGGGCCTCCCGATCAAGGCTGGGATTTGTTGTCGTGGAATTCTTTTTAAGACACCACACTCAAATGGAGCGATAGTACAGAGGTAGGTGGTTATTGGTACGCAAGTTTAGTCACTTACGGGAGGAACCAATCATCGCCCGGGATACACGCGCCCTTACACCTTGGATTCGATGTGTGCGGCGCATGGCTGCAGAAAGGGCTCGGCTTTGCTTGGCTTACCTGTCACGGGCCACCGCCGGGTAGAGGTGGTGCCTCAGAATCGTTCATTCATTTTCGGCGAATTCGCGAAGAGCTTGGATGTCCTGTACGGAGATGCATTCACGTCCTGGGGTCAGCACGCCGCGCTCCTTCCACTCGGAGAGCAGGCGG
>JBPYDQ010000989.1:0-2297 GCA_051986135.1 Terriglobales bacterium
AGGGATCAGTCGATGGCGCCAGCTAGGGGAAAGGGGTAGGCTGTTCGGTGGCTGGGGCACTGAGAAGTGCGAGATGTGCGACTACAGCCTTCACAGCGTTAAATCGCGAGCTGCGAAAGTCGGCGACCTGCTAACGACCCATCAATTCAATATGCATACACGCGGGTTCTGTGCGTCGGAAGACAAAACCCTCGCAGTTTGCGTATTGCCGGGAACCGAGTTGTCCTTTGCGAAGGAAATTAGGCTTGCATGGAGGTGGCCGTGGATTCGCAGCCGTATCAATCACAAGATGGCAATCTTTCGGCAAATCAATCAGCACGAACGCGCTATCCATCATGACGCGCTGGAATTCCCAGATGGTCATATCGTTCTCCTGACCAACCTAAAGCCGCGCCAGCAAGCGACTGTTCTTCAACTGCCCGCTGCGCCAAACGAACAAGAGAAGCCGGTGGTTGGTCGCCAGCTTGAGACCGCACAAAGTTGATGCAAATCAGCCGTAAGGCTTGAAACGAGGCGAGCTAAAAGAAAGCCCCGACGGGGAGGGATCGGGACTTCGAAGTTGGACATCGCTCAAATCGGTGCACTTTTTGGCAAACTGGCCTCACTCCGGCATCTCCGCCCGGTGCCACGGCGGACTGAAAGCGGGTCATTGGCCTCGATGGATTTCCGGTTGAGTAAGCAATCCGGGTAGCCTCGGAGTCTGACTCAAGTACGCAATGGGCGCACAAGATCACCGCCATGCGGACGAGACCGTGAGCCCGTCTCGGCAATCCAGTGTTCAGACGGCCGTGGGAGTAACTAGATGCCGATCCTTGTAGCGTGTCCCGGAGCAGAGACCATTGAGGCATTGCGCAACGGTGTGTGCGAAAGTAACTTGGTGTGCCCTAGCTAGAACATTAAGGGAGGCACTTCTGCGCACAGTTGTTCTGGTCGCGGTGCTCAGCGCTCTCGCCATACCTGCCAGGGCACAATCCATGCAGGTCTATGGTAAGACTGGTTATCTCGGCGAATATGAACTGAGCGGCACAGTCTCCGAGCAAACCAATGGAAGGAAGGAATATTCGGGGCCGTTGGTGGCGAAGCATGTCGGCTTGTGCACGCACGACGGTCCGAAGGAAACGGCCGGTCAAATTCGACTTCGCTTAATGGGTTCCTCGACGCGCGCCACTGCAACCCTGGTCTTCGAAGGAGTCGAGTGTACATACGAGGGGGTTCTCTCGGAGTCGTATCATGGCTTCATGAATTGCGCGGATAAGACGGGCCTTCCACTCAGATTATGGGCTAAACGAGCCCAATAGATTGTTGGTTGCTGAAAACAGCGAGCTTGGCGAGGGTCCACGAAACTCGCCAAGCTCTAACCTCATCCACCCAACCGGGAGGTCAAGATGGATGAAGGTCCCAAATCCTATCGTGAACGCCAGAAGGAAACCAGAGCAGCAGCGAGGGCCAAGCGCGAGGCAGAGAAAGCTGCGTGGCATCGGCAACTCGAACTAATCGTCGAATGCCGAAGGGTGGCGCTACGCAGCGCCTTTTGAAGCATAGGCGTAAGTTCAGATTACCGGGGCGAGGACGAGTTCGATGACGTTTGCTGATGGTGGGAAACACCGGTATTACGGACTGCATCGTTTCGCAGCTTGCGGGCGAGTGCGGCCTCGCCACCGCTGGTCTGATGGTAGAGCGAAAGCGTTTCGAGCTCATTGGCTTGGTGCGAGATCGCGAGGTCACTGTAGGTCCATCGGTCGGGGGCGCTTAGGGACTCGTCCAGGATCGCCTTGAGCTGCCGATACACACGCCAATAACCCCGCATCTTTGCAAGAAGTTCGACGCTGTAGCGCGGATAGAACGCCAACGCGCTTTCCCGTGGCAGGCCGTAGCGGCGGTCGCGGCGGAATCTCATCCTGAATGCGCCGCCCTCGAGCGGGTGCACGTGTTCAAATAAGATCATTAAATAAAACCAAAGAATCGTGGTCAAAGTAGTCTCGGGACGACCGCGCTTGCAGGCTGCCGATCGGCGCAGGATCGTGCGCACGTGCTCTGGCGTGTAGAAGCTGTTCCAGGCGGCACGATAGGCCTCTTCCCACTCCGCATCCGACATCTGGGGATGATGCGAGACGCGGTGATTGAGGTCGTATTTGTTCATGTCCGGGTCCATCCAGAACCCCTTTTGCATAAGGACTTTGTGGTCTTCCGATCCAGGCAGCGGCGTGAGAAAAAAGAACTCCAGAATATCGACCGGCAGCTCGCGCTTGATGATCTCGAGATCGCGCAAGATCGATTGCTTGGTGTCACCCGGGAAG
>JBPYDQ010000990.1:0-2375 GCA_051986135.1 Terriglobales bacterium
TTCCAGTGGTCACAATGCTTACGCTATTGGGAATATAATGCCACGCAGCCGGTGCCCTTAAACTTGGCACCAACGCGGGACCTACGTGAACCAGTCGGCGCTCACTACGTCCTGACTGGATGAAGTGTATCTCCTGACACCGGCTTCGCGAGCGCAGTCTAAAGGAGGTCGCTGTGAAGAAGGTCTCTAGCATGGCATCGATAGTCGTTCTGGTTGCGCAGATGGGAACGGCGCAGAAGATGACTTCCACCGCGGACGGCTGGATCGCAGCCTGGAATTCCCACGATGCAGAGCAAGTGGTTGCCATCTTCACAACTAATGTCCTCTATGAGGATGTTACCTTCAGCGCTGTAAACCACGGACCTAAAGAGTTGCGCAAGTTCGCCGCATCTATTTTTGAGGCTGTGCCGGATGTGAAATTCGAGTTGGTAAACAGCTCCATTGATCGAGAGCATGGAAGGATTGAGTGGATCTTCAGCGGCACAGACCAGGGACTCTACAAAACAGGAAAGAGATTCTCGGTTCGAGGCATCAGCGACATTGATCTGCGTGGTGGAAAAATCTCGCGCAATCTGGATTATTACGACGCCGCATCCATCATGAAGCAAGTCGGTCTGTTGCCCTGTGAAAAAAGTTCGGCGAAATGAGGTTGAGGGGTTAGCTGTCACCCCGAGAACTCTTCTGAAGAGCAAATGCTTCGCGAGCACGCTGTATTCGTCGGGAAAGGCCATGAAAGCCGAAAGTGCTCTATGCCCGCTCGGCTATTGCCTTATTCCCTCATCCCACAGTTTGCTGATACGTATGCGTAGTATTAAGAAGAAAAATGCCGCAACCAACCACGAAATCTACTCCCATTCAGGTGATCAACTACGACCCAAATTGGCCTCAAATGTTTGGCCAGCTCCGGGATCAAATCTGGCCTGCCGTCAGCGATGTCGCGATCGAGATCGAGCACGTCGGGAGCACCTCGGTACCAGGTATGGCCGCAAAACCCATCATCGACATCGATCTGGTCATAGCGTCACATTCCGATTTACCCTTGCTAGTGCAGCGTCTTGAAGGCTTGAGCTATAAACACTCCGGGAATCTCGACATCGAGGATCGTGACGCTTTCATTCGACCTAACGGGCGAGTGGATCACCACCTTTATGCCTGCTTGCAGCACAGCCTAGCACTCCAAAACCATCTTGCAATACGCAACTACCTTCGAACTCACCCATCCGAGGTGGCCGCCTATTCCGCTCTGAAGAAGCAACTGGCTGAAATCTTCCGAGACGAAAGGCCCCGCTACGTTGAGGGGAAAACGGAATTCCTCTTGTCTGTTCTGGAACGCTGCGGATTCTCTGCCGAGCAGCTGGATTCAATCAGGCGGGCAAATCGACGGTAAGACCGTCACTCGGTGTGCGTTGGTCTCTACAACCGTGGCGCCCCGCTGTTCACACCATAAACAGAAAGATAGTCCCGCACAAAAGAAAAGCGCCATCGCGATATTGAGCAGAACCAGCGGAGCTCTTGCAACAGCGAAAGCTCGTTGACCCTTTTCTGACGCCACAAGGGAAACCTCGAAGGACTGCTGGCGGTGCTCGATCCAGAAGTCGTGGTCCGCATTGACGAAGCCGAAGTACGGAAATACGTTGGGCGCACCAAGGCCTCTATTAGAGTCATGAAAAGCGATCTGAGTTGTGACAATGCAATTGCGCCCCGTGTCCAATTCCGAGCGCCACGAATTTCGCTGGCGTGGATATTTTTCGTTCCCGACCATTGACCGCGCCCCATCGGGGTAGTCGCCGGCGTTTCTCGTAATTGCGTTCATCAACACCAAACTGCACTCACGTTACGAGCGAAACGGGTACGCGGTGCCTATTCGACCCGAGCATAGGAGAATCGCTCGGACGTGGACCGAATGACAAGGCGTAAGGATATATACTTACGTTTAGGCAGATGGATTTCATGCTGCCATGCGAAAACAAGCCCATCCCTACTGCCCGTTTTCGTGCCCAACGGGAGCTCATAAGTGAAAGCAATGCGCATCCACCAATATGGCGACGCTGGCACCGTCCGATTGGAGGATGTTCTCCCTCTTTCCATTTCTGACGACCAGATATACGTACGAGTTCATGATGTGGGCGTGAACCCAATCGATTGGAAAATTCGAGAAGGCTATCTGCAGCAAGTGATGCCCGTATCATTTCTGCCGACCATAGGACAGGACTTCGCTGGTGAAGTCGCGGACACTATGTCTCTCAGCAAGGCGGGAAACGCCAAGGAACTCAGCCAGACAGGGCAGAATTCACGGCAAAGTAATCCTCAAGGTTGCATAAAATTCGGGTTCCAAAAAGAGGCAGACGCTTCCTCTACATGGGCATCTCAACCGA
>JBPYDQ010000991.1:0-2244 GCA_051986135.1 Terriglobales bacterium
ATACGGCCCAGGGCCGACCAACGAGAGGCAGTACGAGGCCACCATGTCAGGATGGTTTGGCCTTTGCGTTTGCCCCCATTCCCTTCTCATAGGAGAGTTTTCGGAACGGCCCGGAGGCGGCAAGGGCGCGCGGTGTGTGCGCGGTGGAGGAGAATCTTTTCTGGGTTTGAAAGGATTCGCCGGAGCGAACCCTTGCCGGCGAGGACCGTTCTGGAACATAGAGGTGAAGGGAAAGGGGGCCAGGCGGTCACGTCTATAATGGGCGCTTCGGTTTTTCACTGCGGGTCCTCTTCGCCGGGTTTTTTGCGCTTTTTCCGCAGGGATTCGCCCTGCAGGTCGATGCGATGAGCGTTGTGAACCAGCCGGTCCAAAATACTGTCGGCCACAGTCGGATCTCCGATCTGCTCGTGCCAGTGCGCCAGCGGCATTTGCGAAGTCAGTATGAGAGAGCGGCGCTGATAACGGTCATCACAGATCTCCAGGAAGTCGCGCCGCTCGGTATCTTTCAAGGGCGCCATAGCGAAGTCGTCCAACAACAGAACATCGATTTTGGAGAGCCGCACCAGCAGGCGGCCGACACTGCCGTCGGCCTGTGCCGCAGCTAAGTCCCGGAATAGTTCCGCAGTCCGCTTGTGCAGGACCGAGAATCCGTCGCGACAAGCCTTTTGGGCCAGAGCACACCCCAACCAACTTTTCCCGACGCCCGTGGGGCCGAGCAACAGAAGATTTTGGTGTTGGCGAACCCACTCGCTATTGGCCAGCGTGCGCATCAGCTTCCGATCCAAACCCCGTGGATGCTGGTAATCGATATCCTCGATGACACCGCGTTCCTTCAGATGGGCGGAGCGAAGCCGGCGGGCCAAAGCCCGGTTCTCCTTCCATAACCATTGCTGATCCACGAGCAGCGCAAAACGTTCTTCGAAGCTGAGCTGGTCGGTATCAGTGGTTTCCAGTTGTGCGTGGAACGCATCGGCCATCCCGTGCAGTTTCATGACGTGGAGTTTCTCAATCGTTTGTTGGTTCAACATGGGATTCCTTTTTTTGCGTTACTGCACCAGCTTGGTGGGCGGATCGTAGTAGTGCGGTCCGCGTAGGTTTTCATGTTTGGGACCGGGGTGAGCGGTCTCGTTATCGAGCAGGAGCTGGCGGTCGAGCGAGCGTTTCAGGATGGACTTCAGGCTTTGATAGGAATAGGTCTGGAGTTGAACAGCCCGCTGGCTGGCGGCCTCCAGCCGGGGTCGGGAATAGATCTTCTCCAACCGCAGGATCCCCAGGCAAGCGCGGTACCCCATCTCCGGGTGCGGTTTCCGCTCCAGGATGGTGCGGACCACCTGCGCGGTCGCGACGCCGATCCCTTCCGCCCAGTGGATCAACCGCGAGGGAGTCCATTCCAGATGCGCCTGGTGACTCTTGGGCATGTGTTCGGATACGGTGGTGTGTCGGTAAGCATGGCTGTTGCGCACATGCGAGGCGACCCGTTTGCCGGCATGGAAGATCTCTACCGTAGCTGCGGTGAAACGAGCTTCCAGCTTCTGACCGGCTAGTTGATAGGGGACGCTGTAATAATGGCGATCCACTTCCACGTGGTAATCTATGGAGGCGCGGACGGTCTTCCAATGGGCCAGGACGTATCGCTGTGTGGGCAGTGGCTGCAAGGCCGGGCGATCGAGTTCAGCAAACAAGCTCGCCCGAGAACCCTCACGTTTGCGGAATGGCCGCAGGTTGAGCTTCTCCACCAACTCGGCAATGGCTTCGTTCAGTTCGGCTAAAGCGTAAAACTTGCGGTGGCGCAGTGCGGCAATGATCCAGCGCTCTGCCAACAAAACGGCATTCTCCACCTTGGCTTTGTCTCGCGGTTTCCGCGGTCTGGCTGGCAATACGGCCACGCCGTAGTGCGCCGCCATCTCTTGATAAGTGCGGTTCAGGTCTGGCTCATAACGGCAAGCCCGGTCCACACCGGTACGTGGGTTGTCAGGGACAATCAAGCGAGGCGCGCCCTGACAGTATTCGAAGGCGGCCACGTGGCACGCCACCCAGTTGCCCAGATCCTGGCTGAGCGTGGACCGCGCAAACGTGTAGGTGCTGGCGCCCAGAACGGCCACGAACAACCAAGTCGGAGTGACCTCCGCGGTTCGCCCATCATAAATAGGAATCGAGTCGCCCGCCCAGTCTACGAACAGCTTCTCGCCGGCGTGGTAGTCTTGACGCAGCACCACATCCTGGTTGCGACTCCAGCGCTGGTAT
>JBPYDQ010000992.1:0-6628 GCA_051986135.1 Terriglobales bacterium
CCCTTCACGTACTTCACGCGGAGAGTTTTTCAAGAATACACCTATGGCCTGAGACGCTTGGGCGACCTTTTCGTTTATACGTCGAGCGGCGCGGGTACATGGGGTCCTCCGATGCGACTGGGTGCACTGCCCGAAATTGTGGTCTTTGAGTTTGTCTGAATGCTCCCCGTCTCTTCAGTCATCGGCTTGTGCGCAGACCTTTCTCCCCGATTTTGTATGGATTGCACTGGCAAACCGCGGGGTCGAGCCCACGAAGCCCCGCTCCTTCTTTGACAACTGCTTACATTCACTGCTCGTGGTGCTGTGGGCAGGAATCTCTGCAGTTGCGTTCGAAAAGTACGCCTGGCGGTTTGGTTGGCGGTGTTCTGTCACTTTCTCCCCGATCTGCCGATCCATCCGAGGTTCCCGGCGCTCTACCCACATTCGGCGGGACACATAGGCTTTCCGGTTTCGGGAACTCTGGGTGCGATGAAATACTGGTGGCGCAAATAGCGGTTCTTGCACCGCTTATTGAAATCTACGCATGGGCCCTCTGAGATTGTGTTATTCAAGAAACCTGATCGCCGCCTCCTCTCTCTTCGTTGTGCGATTACACCTGCTGATGTTTTCCGGGTACGCCAAACTTCCTTTTTCCTGTTACTTCCTTGGGGCTGCTAGCGAACTCAGCTTTGGTCGTCACTGTCCCTTCCCGCTGAGCTTTACTTACCGCTGCTGGCAGCGGTAAACGAGTTACCGGGGCGTTGGTGCACGGAATTTGCAAGCCTGCTCGTGCGGACTTTGACGTGCGCGATCGGGCGAACGCTTGTGCACGTGATATGTCAACACACGCATTGGAAGGGCAACGGACCTAGCACTTTTGAGCGTTTGATTGGAGTACAACGTTTAGCACGACATCAATCATGGGCGTGTGGGCGTTCGGCGTCTCATCACGCAATGAGGGATGTCCGATCGTGTGATGCAAAGAGCTGTGCGCTCTCAACCGTCAGCTTTCTCAACCAAGCGGATGCTGGATCTTGGGCAGCACGCCGGGGATAGAAAAGATACTCCTGGTACTCTCCAGGGTCGAGCGGAGGCGGCAGAAGTACTAGGGACAATGGAGCTGCGAGGGACTCAGCCAGGCGGCGAGGAACGACTGCTGCCAGATCAGCCCGCGCGACCGCCTGAAGCGCTTGTAGATAACTCGGAACACGTAACGCGATCTGTCTCTCGAGCTTTTCCTCACGTAGCCAGCTATCTACCGGATCGTCTCTCAAGCCTCTCCCCACAACAGCCACATGCTTGGCATTCAGAAACGTTCTGAGTTCTTTCATTCGCGAAGGAGAAGGATAGGCTCTACGAATGACCGTAACCTCCGTATCTGTGAACAAAGTCTCGAGCTGAAATCCTGGAAGTGCCGTAAGGGAACAGGAAATCAGTAGATCGATATTGGCAAAACGCTCGCCTTTCATCGACGCCGGGTTCTGCCAGGGCAGAACATCGAGCCTGATCCGAGGCGCTTCAGAATGTACGCGGTTGACCAGCGCGGGTACGATCAGATGGGCCACATGATCCTGCATCATGATTGCGAAGCGCCGAGTACTTGTTCCGGGCTCAAAAGAATCGGTTTCCAGCAGTCTTTGAACTCGATAGAGGGTCTCGGATAACGGCTCCCGCAAGGCACGTGCCCGCGGGGTCAACTCCATGCGGGCTCCGACACGTACCAGCAAAGGATCGCCGAACAGGTCGCGCAATCGATTCAGCGCATGACTCAGAGCTGGCTGTGAAAGCCCGACTTTGCGAGCCGCTCGGCCAACGTGGGCCTCCGCAAGGAGTGCATCGAGCGCAATGAGAAGGTTCAAATCGATGGAAGCCAAATTCATGGGATTAATCGTGAAGATACCAACAATCGATTGGACGAATCAAGGCAAACCACTCCAAACTGTTCCCAGAAGGAGGCGAAATGCTCAAGTCGCAACCGTTTACTCCCAGGCTGGGCAATTGCCTACTCATGAACCCACAAATTCTGAGAACCGGGCTAACCCTGGTAGCGATCGCGGTACTCGCACAAGGTGCGCCGCAGGGAGCGCATGCATACCGAAGCTTTCCCGTACGGAGTGTCACCATGAAAGAGCTGAAATCTCGTCACTTGTTAACGATTCGCATGAAACTGCTTCCTACTCTAGAGCTAGGGGACACGCCTGCAGGCAAGCGCCGTGTGTTCACGGTTTCCGCTGGAGAATTCATTGGTGATCGTCTTCGAGGTGAGGTCTTGCCACAAGCGGGGTCAGACCTGTTACTGGTTCGCGCCGACGGATCTTCTCAGCAAGACGTGCGTTTGATCTTGCGAACCGACGATGGGGTACTGATTCTTATGACTTATCGGGGCATTCGCCATGCCTCAGCTGACGTCAATGCCAGAATCGCTCGCGGAGAAAGGGTACTTGCGTCGGAGTACTATCTGCGAACTGCACCTTTTTTCGAAACTTCATCGCCGAACTATGCCTGGCTGAACAAGATCGTGAGTGTAGGAATTGGCGAGCGAACACCCGACGGGGTGGTCTACCAAGTTTTCGAGATTCTTTAGATCCCTGGAGGTACGACCGCGGGGCGCGAAATAGCTCAGTCGAATTCGGCGGAAGCATTGGAACATGAAGCTCAACGAAATCATGTCAGCTCGACTACTGCCGAAGAGAGCCCGATGGAGCCAAACGCCGTGGGCCTGCTTGTATCTCTGTTTATTTCGGTCGAACTACAACTACGGTTTCAGCGCTAGAGAATCACACCGGTCAAGGAGGTTCCACAAAGTGTCAATCGAAAGCAAAGTCCAATTGCTCATTCCCGAGAATATGCCCAAGTCTATTGGGTATTCACAGGCGGCTGTGATTAATAGTGGCAGTGTTGTCTTCATCGCGGGGCAAGTCGCCCTCGACAAAGCGGGTAATCTTGTTGGCAAGGACAATTTTCGAGCACAGATCCAGCAAATATTCGAAAATCTCAAAACCTCCATAGAAGCAGCAGGGGGCGGCTTTTCGGATGTCATCAAATTAAATAGCTACTTTCTCGACATCCTTCAACTGCCTACCTTCCGAGAGGTGCGTGACAAATACATTGATCCGAAGAATCCACCAATCAGCACAGCAGTTCAGGTGTCGCGGCTATTTCGGCCGGAGTTCTTGATTGAAGTTGAGGCTGTGGCCGTCATTCCCAGGAGCTAAGGCGGTTATCACCACAAACTAATTCCGTGCCGGTGGATACTGCCCGTCCGCGGCAGAGGCCGGTGCCTGGTCTGGTTGCTGCTTGGAAAATTGAGCAAGACAACGTCGACAGGAAGCACACGGGGCGTTCTTCAGCGACATTCATCGCCACTGCCCTGGCTGTCTCCGGACTTGACTACTTACGGGTATATTCTCCTTGGCGCTCGGGTAGGTTGGACGTGCAGTCGCTGTGCCTCCGAGTCACACCCAAAACTACGAGGTGGAAGCCCAACTTGTCTTGAACGAACTGGCTGGAATTCCTTTTAGCTTAAGGGCTGGTGCGTGAATACTCGGCGCGATAGGCGGTCATCCAGCTAATCCCCTTGTCGGTCGACTTTTCCCATACCTCTTCTAATTTGTCGGGGGAGACACGAACGACTTTGAGTCTATTGAGGACGGTTTCCCCGTCCGGTCCTCGGCTGGGGCCGTGAAATTCGGCTACCTGCGAGGAAACTTTTCCATCCAGAAAAATGTGAACTCGTCCTTGGTTATCGACGAATATACCGTACCAATTCTTTTCCTCGGGACTGTAGGCAAACACTTTTTCTGTGACGTGCCCATCGCCGCTCTGCCAATGTTCGACGAACACGCATTTGTCCAAGGACAGTGACACTCTGCTGATGCTTTTGTCCATACCACTCCCTATCGTCCAATTACCGAGCCAATAGTCGAGCTGCCGGGTTTCCTGGTTGGAGGCACACGGCTGTTCATCAGCTGCCGCGGACGCGCCAGTAGCCAAGCACAGTCCCATGGCGACCAGGAGAGAAGAAAGCCCGGCGAGTCGCAGTGTTCGAGCGATATGATGATTGTCTGTCATGTTAGTTTCTCCTTCACCAATCCGGAAAATTGAACTGCTGTTTTCTCTTCTTGCAGTTATGAGTCAGAACTCCCGCTCGCGCCCTCAAGCCGGTCGTCGAGCGTAAAATCGAAATGCTTCAGAGTTCTTTTCCACGATGACACCTTCAAATCCGGCCGCTGCGAGTCGAGCACCAAAGGTAACCGGGTCCACTGGAACCAGAGTGTCACCAATATGGATCAGCCTCATCAGCCAGCCATCGAGGCTGTCGCTTCCGATGAACACCCCGCCTGGCTTGAGTACACGCCAAACCTCGCGCAACACGCGGTCCTGCAAATCACGAGAGGGAACGTGATGCAACATGGTGAACGAAACTCCAGCAGAGAACTCCTCGTCCAAGAATGGCATGGCGGTTGCATCGCCGATTACTACTTCGACATTGCTGCCGCGCAGCCGAAATCTGAGTAACTGTGCCAATCCGGGATCAAGTTCAAGAGTTGTGAGGTGCGGGGCCGACAAGCGCAACAAGTCGGTTGTCAGGCCAGGACCGGGCCCAAGCTCCAGCACACTGGGCCCAAGATCGCGACCTCGAAGAGCCCACCCGATGCGCTGCTCGACGGTCTTCCGCCAGCGATCCGAGCGGCATAGCCAGTGATGTAAGAAGTTCATATTCCAGAAACAGTAGGCTCAGGGTATGCGCTTGCCGACTTTGCTCGCCTTCGCTATTGTGACAATGAATGTCGCAAAAGCGACAAAATGGAGTCTTTGATCGTTCACAGGATCACAGGTCCGAGATCACGACCCTCACGCACGACTATCCTGCTGGACACATCATTCCTCTGCATTTTCACGATCGAGACCAACTCGTGTACGGCTCGCGCGGAGTGATGACGATCCGCACAGAAACCGGAACCTGGGTTGTCCCACCGCACCGTGCGGTTTGGATACCCGCAGGCGTCTCGCACACCATCACGATGTCAGGCCTGGTGGCGATGCGAACTCTCTACTTAAAGCCGCGCCTTGCGAGGAAGTTACCGCGAGATTGTTGCGTCGTAAATGTATCGCCGCTCTTGCGCGAACTGATTCTCCATGCTTGCTCATTCGCTGCGCTCAGAAAAAGAACCAAATCTAAGGAGCATCTCATTGGCGTGATCATTGATCAGCTTAATGTAGTGCAGATGATTCCCTTACAGCTGCCTCATTTGTTGGACCCGCGAGGGGTGCGAGTCGCAGAGGCGTTTGCCTCGAATCCCAGTGACAGCCGGACACTTGCTCAGATCTGCAAGAGAGCCGGTGGAAGCAAGAGAACGATCGAGAGGCTCTTTCGGCAAGAAGTGGGTATGACACTCGGCAAGTGGAGGCAACAACTTCGGCTCATGCAAGCACTCCGCCTGCTGGCTGAAGGGTCGAAGGTCACACATGCCGCTCTAGAGGCCGGATACAGTACTCCGAGCGCATTCATTTCCATGTTCAGGAAATCGCTCGGCACTACGCCGACAGCGTACTTCACGTTGCCCCCAAAGGATTCATCATGAGGTAACGCCCGAAAATTGACCTACTTTGACTCTGCAAAGGCCACGAAAGTCCCCAGCCCGATCATCGCAGCGCCGGAAATCATCCGCTGATTCCGTCGGAACCGTCTATTCAATTTCAGTCGAACGCCGATCGGCGCGGCAAACGAGACAACCGCCAAGTCGGCAATCGTGTTCAGAGTCACCGATAAGCACCCCAGCAAAAGAAATTGCAGCATCACTTTGCCCAGGTGTGGGTTTACGAATTGTGGGATGAACGAGAGAAAGAAGAGGGCAGTCTTTGGGTTGAGAACTTCTGTCGCGATTCCCTGGCGAAACGCGCGGTTTGGTAGTGCCGCGTGCGGAACGTCATCGACTGGCAGGTTCCGCGAACGTATCATTCCAACCCCCAGGTAAACCAAATAGGCGGCGCCTGCGTATTTGACGCATGAAAACGCGACCGCCGACGTGGCGACGACTGCCGAGATGCCCACGGCAGCAGCCGCGACGTGCACCAGTCCGCCCACAAAGGTTCCCGTTGCGGAGAGAAAGCCCTCCCGGCGACCCCCGGTGAGGCTGCGCGAAAGCACATAGAAGATCCCAGGTCCCGGAGTGATCGCGAGAAGGGTTGCAGCGGCCAGAAATACAAGGAATAACCGGCTGTCGAGCATGGAGGAATTATAACGTGGCCACCCAATTGTGTGTGCCCAGATGTGATACTTATGGATGAAATACTCTCCGCCCTCGATGGAGAGATCGCGTGAAACCAGTCTGGTGACGGTTTAACGGGCTGAGTGGGGGTTGCGCTTGGTGTCGCAGGTGTTACGGTGCAGTTATGCACTCCGATGGCTAATCAAATCAAATCTGCCCAGGGCACAGGGTCTCGCTAAGTTGGTGCGCGTGGTTGAGGGTGACCTGCGCGACGCGACAGCGGTCGAGCAACCGCTTGATGGTGATCTCCGCGGTTATTCAACTGACCGCGCGTTGCCCATGAGCGGCAGCCGGAAGAACCTCGCGAAATCCTGATCCGCCTTACCCATCACTGGGCATAGTCAACGAGACGGCGTACGTTCGGTTGGGCCCGGGCG
>JBPYDQ010000993.1:0-5506 GCA_051986135.1 Terriglobales bacterium
AAACGATTTCCGACCTGATAGCTAATGAACATTATGCGCAACTGGAAGAGACGTTACATGAACGTGGCATGGGCCACTACGGGGAGTCGCACGAATCGGGACGAGCTTTTGTCGCCGATGGCATGGAAGTGAAGAAGTTCAATGAAGTGCCCATGAGCGCGATGTGGACGCAGAGACCGGGCATCAACAACGTGCAGTACGGGTACAACGCGGATGACCGCGAATCGGCATCGGTGGCGCACATCTATGGGCAAAACCTCGCGGCGGCGGAGTCAATGACCGCCGCGGCTGCGCCCTGGGCCTGGTCGCCTGCAACGTTGAAACCGACGGCTGATCAGGAGTTGCTGAACGGAATCAACCGCTTCGTGATTCACGAGTCAGCGCATCAGCCTCTGGTGGACAAAGCTCCCGGGCTGACGCTTGGGCCCTTTGGCCAGTGGTTCAACCGCAATGACACTTGGGCCGAGCAAGCGGGGCCTTGGATCGACTATATTGCTCGCTCAAGCTACATGCTGCAGCAAGGGCGCTTCGCCGCAGACATCGTCTACTTCTATGGGGAAGACTCGAACCTGACCGCGATCTTTCAACACTCCGCACCCAATATTCCTGCCGGGTACGCATTCGACTATATCAATGCCGATGCTGTGATTCACGAATTGCGCGTTTCCAATGGCCAAGTTGTCACCAAGGGTGGAATGCAGTACCGCGTCCTTGGCCTCGATCCCTACAGCCGACACATGTCGCTGCCGGTCCTGCGCGCGATTCACGCACTCGTGGAAAATGGCGCCGCGGTAGTCGGACCCAAGCCTACTGATGATCCCAGCCTGGCCGACGATCAAGCGGAGTTCGAAGAGCTTTCTTCAGCGCTTTTCGGCAACGGCACCGGCGTGCACAAGGTCGGCAAGGGAACCGTTTATGCAGGCGAGAGTCTCGCGGATGTCCTCAATGCACTACACCTGCAGCCGGACTTCGATTATGTGAAACAAAACAGCGACTCGGACGTCGAATTCGTCCATCGGAAGCTGAAACCCGGAGACATTTACTTTCTCGACAACCGCAGCAACCACGATGAGTCTATCGACGCCACTTTCAGAGTGGCGGGGCTGCAACCGGAGTTGTGGCGGGCAGAAACAGGCACTACGGCGCCCGCTTCATTCAAGATTGAGGACGGGCGTACCACGGTTCCAGTCCGCCTTGAACCGTGGGGCACGGTATTTGTGGTTTTTAGAAGACATAGTTCCGAAGCCTCGCACGTTGTACAGGACCCGGCTGAGGTAAGAATCGCCACCATCAATGGGCCCTGGAACGTCGCCTTTCAGCCCGGCCGCGGTGCACCGCCGTCGATCAGCATGAACGAACTTTCCGATTGGAGCCAGAACACCGACCCGGGCGTGAAGTACTTCTCCGGCGTTGGAACATACACGAAGACTGTGAAGGCGCCGTCGGAATGGTTCCGAAAAGGTTCGCGCTTGTGGCTCGACCTCGGCGACGTGAGGAACCTTGCCGAGGTGACCATTAATGGCAAGAACCTTGGGCAGACGTGGCACGAGCCCTATCGCGTAGACGTCACGTCAGCACTCCAGCCCGGAATAAACGAGATAACCATCACGGTAGTGAACTCTTGGGTGAACCGTCTGATTGGTGACGAACAACCGGGAGCCACGAGATACACGTTCGCCGATGTGAAACCGTACAAGGCAAATTCTTCACTGCTGCCATCCGGCCTGCTTGGGCCCGTGAGCGTGGTTCGTGAAGATACGGATTAATCCAAAAAGACGTTCCGCCTCGGGAGATTTATGCGCAAGCTGTTGGCCGCTGCTATTGCCCAGGTTTTCACGCGATCAGATTCGCACAAGATACGGTGACGATCGACACTGGAAATGCGGCGATTATCTTGAACTTGCTTGAGGGTCTCGAGATTGTCAACTCGTTCAAGACAGGAAAGGTCAAGCCACGCGAGAATAGGGTTGGAGCGACTGGCGGTCGATAATGGGAAGCCCGGGACAAATACCTTGAATCATTGCGGGGTTTTCTTGCAGATTGCCAAACACGGAGCGCTGCTCGGCTTTCGGGAATGCAAATCTACGCTCCATTCGCGCTCTGTTTTCGTGGCTACCACGGTCTTGCGTGTACCTGGATGTCATCCGCCGACCTGCATGTCTTTGTATTTACGTTCGGGGCTGGATTCGACTCCCGTCTCCCATCCCATGTTTAGCTCCCCGCTCAGCAGATTGCGTAATAAAGGGCGAGCAACGCTGATAAGAACCTGAGGGAAGTCAGCTAGATTCGCCCGTCGGGGGACTCGCTGGCATCGGCGAGGGTGAGCGGGAAATCTTGCCGCGGAATTTCATGTCAGCCCTTCGAAACTGCAGAGAACTCTTCGGCGGCAACCGGACTCAGCCCTAGCCTGCGACGGCATTCCTCCAGCATCTGGGCAGTCCGCGTGGCTCCCACGCGGGTTACGCCAATCTCACGCACTGCGAGAAGGGTGTCGAAATCGCGCACGCCTCCCGCCGCCTTCACCTGGACTTGGGGAGGGGAGTGTTTCCGCATAAGCCTGAGGTCTTCCAACGTAGCCCCGCTCGCGGCATAACCTGTAGAGGTCTTGACCCAATCGACACCAACCTGGCCGCAAATCTCGCAGAGGAGAAGCTTGGCTGCATCGGTGTGATACGCATTCTCGAAGATTACCTTGATTCTGGCGCCACGCGAATGGGTCAGCTCGGTGATGAGACGAATCTCCTGTTTCACGTATTTCCAATCCCCGCTGCGAGCCTTGCTGATATTGATAACGGTATCAAGTTCCGTCGCGCCGTCCTGCAAAGCATATTCCGCCTCGGCCAGTTTGACAGCAGTTCTGTGTCCTCCGTGCGGGAAACCGATCGTAGTGCTGGTATAGACGGATGAGCCAGAAAGCAACTCTGCGCAGCGTGCCGCATAGTACGGCAAAATGCAGACGCTCGCAACGTCGTAGCGCAGGGCCAGGCAGCAACCCGCCTCCAGTTCCTCTACCGTCAGCGAGGGGTTGAGGAGCGAGTGGTCGATCATTTTGGCGATGGCTTCATAGGAATACGAATTCGGCACAATGGTCCCCCTTTCATGCACGGGCGGAACGAAGTTTGAAGCTGTTCTGAAATGCCAGCGCAAGACCGCCGAGCGCGCCAACACAATCCCCGAGGGCCGAGCCGCTGATGTGTACATGTCCAGCCGGAAACATGCGCACACGCTCTCGCACGGCCGCGCGAACCGGTTCCAGCAGCAGTTCTCCCAGCGCAGCGACACCGCCACAGATCACGACTCGATCGACCGCGGTCAAAGTGACGGCGTTTGCGATGCCAATACCCAAATAAGTCGCGGCTTTCCGGATGGCCTTCGCGACTTTCTCATCACCTTGCATAGCGGCCATCCCCATTTCTCTGGGAGTGATGGCCGCCCAGTTGTTCTCTACGATCCTGGCAAGACAAGGCGCAGCACCACTACGGGCGAGAAACATGCCTGCGGCGCTGAGAGTCGGACCGCTTACCAGGGTTTCAAGGCAGCCTCGGCTGCCGCAACTGCAGGGTTTGCCATCCGGCAGGATCGTGTGGTGGCCGATTTCACCTGCTGCGCCGCACACTCCGAGCCACAAACGGCCATCAAGTATCAAACCGCCGCCAATGCCTGTGCCAACCGTGACGACCAGCATGTTGTCAGCACGCGGATCCGAACCGAAACTGTGTTCTCCGAGAGCAGCCAGCCTGGCGTCATTCAACAAAAATGCCGGTTTCCTGGTTCGTTGCCGCAAGAACTCAGCTGCGGGAAACCCCTGCCACTCGTTTGGCAAATTCGGCAGAAACTCGATAATGCCCGTGTCGGAGACTCGGCCTGGAACACCTACGCCAATGGCAGTCGGGTCGGAGTTACATTGCTGCGACAGGCGATCGAGCAAGCGCGCGACGCGCTCGAATGCGTCTGCAGGTCCTGCGGACGGGAGAGTCTCCACCTTGCCCTGGGCGAGAATCTGCCCCTCGCGCGTCCCGAGGAGGGCAGAGATTTTGGTTCCCCCCAAATCGACTCCGGCATAAGACTCTGTACTCGCGGCCATTAGGGCAAGCCGGCTGGTGGAAATAGCGTGGCTTAGCCACTAGACTACAGCAAGCGCATCCAAAATGAAAAGCTCAAAATATAGACAAAGCTCAGAATATAGACATTGACCAGAAGGGAGATCTTAGGAGTTGACCAGGAATTTTCCGATGGGCGCGCCTGCCCCTTGAATGCCTCCGAGACGGTTGTGGAATTCGTACGCATCCCCGCGGTAGAGCGTTCGCTCAAACCACAGAGGCGCATGCCCACGCAAGAAGCCGACTGACGTGACCAGCAGGCCTGCGGTATTCTGGCGCGTGCCCAGCGTCTTGGCGTCCTCCCGGTGTATGCTCACCGCGCGAATGCTCTGCTCTGCGCCCTCGATATCGAGGTTGTAACGCTCAGTCCAGAGTTTGTAGAGGGATCCCTCAATGTCACTCTTTTTCATCGCAGGACAGTAGGCGGCCACGACGTGCCGGCGCTCGAAGATAACGGGTAGGTCATCCGCCAACCGCAGGCGTTCGACGTACCAGAGAGAATCCCGGCCTGATACCTGAAGCGCGCTAGCGATTTCGGCCGGAGCCTTGGTGGCGGTCACAGCTTCGAAACGCAGCAGCCGCGTGGCTGGCCGTTTCCCAGCGGCAATCGCCTCGTCGGTGAAACTCACCAGTGCACGCAAGTTGTAATCCATGGACCGTGCACTGACAAAGGTGCCCACACCTTTGCGGAAGGTCAGAAGCCCTTCCGCGACCAAGTTGGACACCGCTTTGTTGGCGGTTGCGCGGCTGACTTGGAAACGCTCGGAGACTTGACGCTCGGTGAGAAACCGTCCGCCCACTGGGAACTCCTCCGAGCGGACGAGAGAGCGAAGTAGTTGATTCAGTTGTTGGTAAATGGGTGCTCGGGTAATTTCGTGCATCGACGTAAGCTGGTTATCATTCTGAGCGGCAAAGTGATTCAGCCCTCATCTCCCTTCGATTCCTGTCTTACGTCCAAGTATAGTATGCACCCCTTGCAGACTGCGGCATAAGGCAATGGCCAAGTGCCGCCTATTTCGCGCGGCGGGGCTAGCCCACAAATCCCAGAACCTTCCAACCGATAGAATCGCGGTTGCCTCCGTGCTTCGGTTCGCTAAAGAAGCCTTCCAGCGTGTGCTTCCGCATGAGTTCAAAAAATTCGCGGCCGCTCAACCCCGCGGTGATTGGCGTCTGGTCATGCTCTAGCTTTTCCAGAACATTTGTCTGGTCCGTGAACTGTAGCTCAGCAAAGGTTCCTCCAGTGACCTCGTGAGCTAATGCTTCCAGATGCTGAATTCCTCGGCTATATGCCGGGCGCAACTCCTTCAGGTCGGTTATCAATGCCAGATCGATATAGTGAACCACGCCGGCCCATTTCGCCCCAGGCTGCTCATCGGCGGGAATGATTTGGTCCGTGACAGCCTCCA
>JBPYDQ010000994.1:0-4575 GCA_051986135.1 Terriglobales bacterium
AGCGTGTACGGCATTGAGACGATCAATGGCAACTTCTATGTCACCCTGGGCTCGCTCACTCCGAACTTAGGGGGTGCCGTGGATATCTTTGAGGCCAGTGGGAGGCTAATCAAGCGGTTTACCACAAGTATGCCTGGAGGAGTTTTGAACGGGCCTTGGGGGCTGGCGGAGGCACCCAGCAACTTTAGGGTTTTCAGCAATGCCTTGCTGGTGGGCAACGTAGGAAGTGGTCAAATCGTGGCCTTCAATGCCACCACCGGGAATCTTCTCGGTGTAATTATGAATACCTCTGGGCATCCGATTACAATTCCGGGTTTGTGGGCGCTTAGGTTCGGCGGGGGAGATTCCGTTGTAAACGGCAATGAGAATCAACTGTTCTTCACTGCCGGCCCTAACGGCTACCTCTCTGGTTTGTTCGGCGTGATTCAATAAAGACGGGCATCTATGCCGGCATAAATAAGAAATGGGGAATTGGTGTGCCGTGTGGCACTCTGCGCCACTTAGCTTGTGTACTTTGCGTACTTTGTACACAAATGCAACCATCCTGGAGAATGCAATTACCTCTATTCATACCATTCCCGGATGGGGACTTGGCAGCGTTCAAAAAGTGTTCAGCTACTGAATGTCGAATGCCATCATGTATCCGGACGTCGAGCCTTTTTTCCAATTCACGATTTTGTCACGGGTCGAGATCAGGTCGTGCCATCTTTGTTTTTGTAGGAAGTTTTGCAGGAAGGCCATGAACACTTCGGCCATAGCCTATGCACCACGGGCAATCAGGGGGCGCAATCTTTATGTCTGACTGAGTAAAGATTCGTATGATACTGGTAAGCGATGAGCCCGCAAATAGGAAAGGCGTACAGCAGGCATCGAGATGCCAGTGTCATTGGCCCGAGTGCCTTAGAGCGTATGAGTGCCGGAAAAGCTCTGCGGAAAAAAGTGCCACGGAATTCCCATGCCGATTGGGCCGCTGCCGCAAACCGTCCCGATCCCATTGCCGTGTTGCGGGATTCTGACCGCGGGCGCCTACCCGACCTCTTGCCTATCCGGTACGGCCGGATGCGCCAATCCCCCTTCGCATTTTTCCGAGGTTCTGCGGCGGTGATGGCGTGGGACTTGTCAAAGACACCTGCGACAGGAATTCGTGTGCAGGCATGCGGCGATTGTCACGCATCCAATTTCGGTGGCTTTGCCAGTCCTGAGCGCCGACTACTGTTTGACATTAACGATTTCGACGAAACGCTTAATGCTCCCTGGGAATGGGACATCAAGCGACTGGCGGCGAGTATTATCCTGGCATCACGTGAACTCGGCTTGGGAGGAGGCCGCTGTGAAAACGCTGTGCTCACGATGGCGCAATCGTATCGTGAGCACATGCGCGAGTACGCGCACATGCGGGCGTTGGAGGTTTGGTATTCGCACATGGACGCCGAGGTGTTCATCGAAGAAGCGAAGACGGCAGCGGCCAGAAAACGCTGGGAACAGGTGGAGGAGAAAGCGCGGGGGCAAACCGCCGAACACATTTTTCCGCGAATCGCGAAAGTCATAAACGGGCACACACGCATCCTGGATCATCCGCCGCTCGTCTACCATCCACGTCAGAGCGATGTTATTCAAAAGCACGTGATCCAGATGTTCCATAAGTATCGCGAAACGCTTCCAGCGGAGCGGCGCGTGATCTTGGATCGCTATCACATTCTCGATGTTGCACGTAAGGTGGTTGGAGTGGGTAGCGTAGGAACGCGCTGCGCTGTGGCCTTGCTGATGGGCGGCGAGCACGACCCCCTGCTACTGCAATTCAAAGAAGCGCTTCCCTCGGTACTCGAACCGTATGCGGGCAAGAGCCATTATTCCAATCACGGTGAGCGCGTAGTGACCGGCCAACGCATGCTGCAATCGGCCAGCGACGTGTTTCTCGGGTGGACACGGGACGAGGAAGGCCGCAGCTATTATTTCCGCCAACTGCGCGACATGAAAATGAAAATTGATCCGGAGAACATGACAAAATGCGACTGGCTCGAATACGTCGAAATCTGCGGATGGACACTGGCGAGAGCACACGCCCGGACCGGAGACGCCGCCCTGATAGGCGGATATCTCGGCAAGAATGATGTATTCGATTCTGCCCTCGCGAAATTTGCCACCGCTTACGCAGACCAAGCTGAACGCGATCACACCACCTTGTTGAAAGCAATTCGTGCTGGGCAGGTGGAAGCGCAAGACACCACTACAGCATAATCACAGCTCGATCCGAACAGGCGGGTAACACGGTCGAAGCTTCGGGCGACCCACTTATGTTAAGGGCAGGCCCCGCCTAGCTGTGCGTACCGAAAACTCCGTCCGATTTGAAAACGCAGAGATTACCATCATTCGTGGGAGGATGGTTGCATCCACGATGAACTCTGTTTTGGTTGCGTTTTTCGCTCTGTTCTTCGCCAAAATTATTGCTTCAACAGCAATCTGATTGGGGGGCGTGTTTTCAGTTCCGGTCTCCGAAACCGTGGCGGTTCTTATCTTTCGGACAGAGTGTGGCTGCTTCGGTATTGTCCACGCGATGCCGCACCGGTGGCAGCGTCCGCAGATATGCAAATATAGCCTTCAGATCGTCATCACTAAGGTGGCGGTAAAGGGGGTACGGCATGGTGCGGTTGAGCGCGCGCGCACCCACACGGCCGCTGCGAATGCTCCGGATGAATTGCGCCTCGTCGTAATAGCCAATTCCCGAGGGGTCGCGTGTGAGGTTGGTGCTGGCGACGGTGCCCCACGGGCGGACGAAGACTCTGCCCCCGGCGAACAGCATGCCCGGCACAGACCGATTCTGCGGATCGGCAGTGGTGTGGCACCCGGTGCAGGTGCCGATGTGAACCAGGTATTCGCCGTGGCGTGCACCCGCAGGAGCATTTGGGGGCAATGGGGCTGGCTGTACCTCGGAGCGTCGGTCGATGACCGGCTGCTCCGCCAGATCCCGTTTCGGCAGCAGGTGATGCACAGCCGGAATGCTGCGCAGGAACACGATGATGGATGCGAGATCCTCGTCGGTTAGATAATGAAAGTTCCAATAGGGCATCATTTTGTGCAGAATCTGCCCATCGTGGCCGATCCCCTCACGAACAGCCCGTGCCACCTGCATGTCGCTCCACGATCCCGCACCTGTCTCGCGGTCCGGCGTGATATTCGGGCACACGAGGAAATGTGGGAGTGGAATGTTGCTCTCTTCTGGTGGCAGGACCCGTCCCGCACCCTTCATACCCGGGACCTGATTCCCCTTCACGTCCCTTTCAGAATGACAATCGAAGCAGTGCGCAAGTTCGGCCAGGTATTTGCCGCGCGCGAGGCGCTGTGGCGTGCGCGCAAAGGACGTGGAAACAGGCTTCGACGCCTCGGTCCCTTGCATGGAGATCGCAACGAGAAAGACAACAAACGGCACAGCCACCCGACACAAGCGAATGTCCACCTCTAGTGTCGTGCGTATTGTACAGCGGCCTGGAAACATTACGCGATTCAATCGCCGAGAACAGGCAATTTAACTTGTAACGTTTTGGTTACGAGTTCAATGCGATTTATAGACATCTCGACATCTCGGAACTCTATTGAGTCAGAACTGTGCGAATCGAGCAGGACTATAGAACCGCCGACAGGCAAGCCTTCGAGCTGACAGCGTTCCTTTACTTTTTGGGGTTCTCTTCCAGGTCTTTGTAGATAACATGCCCTTCGTGAGCGCACCCTCTCTGTTCCTTTTGCGAGAGAGGTGTCACTTTTTCGTTTGGCAGCACTGAGTCGCACCGCATGTAGTTCTCGAACCCGGGCGCTGAAAATACAAACACCACGCTTACGGTCTCGGATCCCGCGTTCTTTATGCTTACCCAGGTATTCGCCGGAATAAACACGGTTCCTCCCGAGTGCAGATCGCGTTCCTGGTCGCCTACATGAGCGTGAACGGTTCCTTTTTCGACATACAGAATTTCATCCTGCCCGAGGTGCTTGTGCGTTGGAAACTCGTCCCCTGGAGCCATGTCTTCGGTTCCCATAACAAGGTGCTGAGAACCATTATTCTTTGGGCTGACCTTTAGAAGGAAGTCCCCAGGAGGAGGCTCTCGCCACATCCGTCGTTCACCTTCATTTTTCTCCAGCAGGAGAGGCTTTGCAGCAACCTGAGAAGCGTTTGCAGAGGTGGATTGTGCTGATGCTGTTTGAACGACAAAAACCGCAGCGAGCATCACAACCATTGTCGCAAACGTTGTCCGAGTTGATTTTGAGCTCATGGCACGTACCCTTTCATAGGTGGCGCGACCAGATGGTATCACTCTGATATTTCGCCCTTCCCTGGAGACCTATCATGGCCGCCTAACACCCAATGACTCATGGCAGTCCTCGACCCAAAACCCGTGCCGCCCCGGTTTTGGTGGGGATAGAACTCGGACGCGTTTGCTGTAGGCGGAGGGTTACTTCCTCCCATGGAAGCTCTCGCCCCTCGCTGGTCTCCTGACGGTAAACGAATTGCCTTTCTGGACACCCGGCCAGACAAGCCTTGGAAGATCACTTTGATTTCGGTTGAGGGCGGGACACCGGAGACGG
>JBPYDQ010000995.1:0-5566 GCA_051986135.1 Terriglobales bacterium
CGGCAGGCGCCAACTGGTGCGAGCCGGTCAGCGGCCAGCCGGTAGCCGAGTGATCGAACGTGACGTTGGTCCACAGCGTCGGGTTGTGACAGGTCGAGCAATTGGCCGCCGCAAAAGGAGCTCCCGCACTGGAATGTGTGGGGTTATTGGTCTGCTGCCAAGTGGTGAGGTGGCACTGCGAATTTCCGCAATCGGTCGGCTGAATCGCCAGCGAGGAATAGTTGCCCATATGGCATTGATCGCAGCCCGTCACTTTCCCCGCGGGCGCAATCTGATGCGAGTTCGTCAGCGGGAAGCCGGTCGAGGCGTGGTTGAACGTCGAATCGGTCCACGCAACCGTGTCATGGCATTGCGAGCAAAGCGATGTCGGGAAGCCCGCGGTAATGTGATTCGGCACAGCCCCGCCGAAGGAAGGCGTACTGTTCCACGCCGCCTGGTGGCAGCCGTAGCAATCCGTGTTCGCCGCGGTGAAGGTGTAGTTGTTGTTGACATGGCAGTCGGTGCAGGCGTTGATCTTGCCCGCCGGCGCCATCTGGTGCGAGCCGGTCAGCGGCCAGCCCGTCGTCGAGTGGTCGAAGGTCGCGTTCAAAAACGAGACGGTATTGTGACAATTCGAGCAGTTCGCCGCCGCGAACGGCGCCCCCGCCGACGAATGCACCGGGTTCGTGGTTCCCTGCCAGCCGCCACCGTAGTTGGTATTCAAATGACACTGCGCATTTCCGCAATCGGTCGGCTGAATCGTCAGATTGTAGTTGTTATTAATGTGGCAGTCGGTGCAGGCAGCGACCTTGCCCGCCGGCGCCATCTGGTGGGAATTTGTCAGCGGAAAACCAGTTGTCGCGTGATTAAAAGTCGCGGTTGTCCAGGAAACGGTGGTGTGGCAGGTAGAACAGGTGGCGATCGGAAATACCGTGGGTGCCGAGGCGTGCGCCGGATTGGTCGTCTGTTGCCAGGTCGTGAGATGGCAAGCCGCATTTCCGCAATCGGTAGCCGCAATTTGCAGGTTGTAATTTCCACCTACGTGGCAGCTCGCGCAAGGAACATTCGCGTGTCCGGCGGTCAAAGGGAAATTGATCGGGGGAGCGGCGTGGTTGACGGTTGCGCCGAGCCAGCTGTCGAAATTGTGACAGGTCTCGCAGGTCTGAGGGAACTGCGCAGCGATGTGGTTTGGCACGGTCCCGCCCAAGGTTTGCGTCTGCTGGAGATCCTTCTGGTGACACGAAATACAAGCGGTCGAAAGCCCCTGAAACTGGCCGACCGCCGCGCTCTTGTGGCAATCATCGCATTGCACCGCCGCGTGGGCTCCGAGCAGCGGGAAACGATTCTGGTGATCTTTCACCTGCTGCACGGCAATCTTCCAGCCTTGCACAGTGTGGCACTCCGCGCAGTTCGTGCCCATTTTATTTTGGTGGATGTCGGTGTGGCAGTCCTGGCAATTTTTCCCCACGTCAGTGAAGACAGGTTTCACATGGCACTGTGTGCACTGCACTCCTTCGTGCATGCCCCGCAGCGGATATCTCGTTTTGTTGTGATCGAACTCGGGAACGGCCTTGATGGGCCGCCAAGCCGTCGCGGTGTGGCAGTTTTCGCAGGGGATTGCCAGCGCCCCGTGCGGACTGCGGGTGTTGCCGCGTTGCGCCTGCGGAAGCCGAGCGCTGCTTGCTGTAAAGGAGAGCAGCAGCACCCAGAATGCGAGCTTGAGATGTCGAGACGTGTTAGCCCTCCGAGGATGCTCTTACCTTGGAGCGATCTACGTTGAGGGGGGTGCGACGAGAATCTCCAATAGGGAACCCGAAAATACTTGTAATGTCTCTGTAAAGCCCTCCCCACTATATGCCCACCGGAATGATTGTCCTTGCGGTGCGTCAAATACAACTGTACCCAAGAACAGGTTTAGACCAGTGGGGCGGTTCGGACGATTGATCCGCCGCGCGCTAAGGATAGGGGAAATCAGCGCGAAGCGGGGAAAAACTAAGGTGCAAATTCGCACGAGCTCAAAATGAGACGCCCCAACTGACCCCGCACCCAGCCCTCCAGTTTCGCTACTTCTTCGCCTGGCCTAGGTCCAGGGGCTTACTCCGATTGGCCGCTTGAGCCGCGAGCGGAGACGTTCTGGTCCAGGGCATTTTCCTGGCGTAGCAATTTGCGCGATTTTACAGCCATTTGACATGTTTTTACTGCGCTTTGGTGCCGGGAGGGGACTAATCTAAGGAAGAGGCCGCGGAGCTGCTGCCATTACATCGTGCGATGCGCGGATCACCCGCGGGGAATCGAAGCAATGTTGCTTACGACGACGAATCGACGCGAAGGGAGTCTGTTTCGAGCCGAGCTAGATGCGTGTGCGCGAGGAGGCCGACCGAGGAAAAACCTTGTCGTTGTGCTCCGAGATTTGCATCGCCTTTTGGAGGACTACGCACCCCGGTGGTATACGTACGAGCATCATCGAAGAAGCGAGCTCGCTTTGCGACAGCCAGGGCACAGGCAGGCCGAGGCGTTTCTGATGCTTTATAACCTTCTCGAAGAGTATGCTCCTCAGTGGTACCCAAGCGAACTCCACCAGGAAGCCCGATCGGCCGCCGAGCATCTCGAGAAGCTTGCGGGGCGCCCGCACCAGGGATCCCGGGAGCCCACCGCTTATCCCTGAAATCGATAACCGAGACCCGGGACCGTGACGATCCATTTGGGCTTCTTTGGCATATCCTCCAGCTTTTGCCGCAGACTCGCCACGTGTACGTCAACCGTGCGGCTAAAAGTGCCCCCTTCGTATCCCCAGACTTCCCGAAGGATTTCCGTGCGGGAGAGCGTTGTACCGGCACGCTCAATGAGATACCGCAAGAGCTGGAATTCCCTGGCGGTCAGATAGACCTCCGCGCCGTCGCGAGTTACCTGTGTACCGCGAAAGTCCACGCGAATGGGCCCGAATTTATGAACGCCTACGCCGCTTCGCGGCACGGAGCGGCGCAGCAAGACCTCGATACGGGCCATGAGTTCCATGGTGTCGAACGGTTTGGTGACATAGTCATCCGCCCCGAGTTTTAGACCGACCACTTTATCGACCGTTTGCCCGCGAGCGGTCAGCAGCAGAATCGGTGTGGCCAGTCCCGCCAGCCGGATTCCCCGGCAGACGTCGAGGCCGTTGCAGCGGGGCAGCATGATATCGAGAATAATCAAATCGAAGGGCAGACGAGTCGCCTTTTCATAGCCTTGTTCCCCATCATCGGCCAGGTCGACAACGTAGCCCTCGCTCTGCAAACGATCTCTCAGGGTCATCCGCAGAGCTTCTTCGTCCTCCACCACCAAGATATTTTCGTTCATTTTCGAGCCGTTCCATCCACTTGACTTTCCTGTGGTACCGCGGAAGAGGGATCCTCCACAACCGGTAAATGCAAGGTGAAAACACTGCCAGAGCCGAGCTCGCTTGCCACGGTAAGGTGACCACCCATGGCCTCGGCGATGTTTTGGGAAACCGACAAGCCCAGCCCCGTCCCATGAATCTGCTCGGCGACCACGGCGGGGCTGCGGTAAAACGGCTCGAACACGTGAGCCAACTCTGCCTTGGCAATTCCGATGCCGCGATCACGGACGGCGATTTGGACCTCACTGCGGCCGCGCAATTGCGAGTGGCTCAAGACCGCCCGCACCCCAATCCAGCGGCTTTTCCCGCTGTACTTTACGGCATTTATAATCATGTTTTGCAAGCAGCGTGCCAGGGCAGAAGCATCCCCACGGACAGCAGGAATTGCCGGCTCGGTTTCAAGCTCGATCTGGAAACCGGATGTCCGGACCAAGACCGAAGTTTGCTGTATGACCGAATGCAAGATTTTCGGCACATCCAAGGTGCCGAAGGCGGCCTGGTTCTTGCGATCTTTCGTGGCAGAAAACAATAATATTTGATCGACCAGCTCGGTCATCTGACGACTTTGATTTTGGATGGCCGCTCCATACTTTTTTATGTCGTCGGTTCCTTTTACCAACCCGTCCGCGATATTGTCCCCCGCAGAGGAAATGACCGCGAGGGGAGTGCGCAACTCATGGGACACCGAGGCCACAAACTCCATCTGCAACCTGGCCAGTTGAATCGCCCCGGTCATCCTGATTCTCTGAATGGTCCAAACCGATGCGATGGTGGCGATCAGGGTAATCGCCAGGACTCCCGCCACGCGGATAATGGTGCGCCGCGAAGTGGCGTCAACATTCGAGAGCTGCTGGGACGCCTGCTGGTCGTAGACCCTCTCGATCTCCGCGAGATCTCGGCGAACTCGGTCAAAGGACTCGACGCCCTGGGTGAGATCGCGATCTACGGCTTCTTTCGTGCTTCCTTCCAGTATCGAAGCCAGCACTTCGTCCCGAACGCTCAAGTACGTGGACCAATCGCGCTCGAGGCGCCTGCCAACGTCCATCTCATTCGGGGTTTTCGCATTCGCGAGGTACGCGGTAATGCCTTCGGATACCAGATGGTCCGCTTCTCGCGACTGGTCCGCGTACTTCACATGAAGATTGCTGTCGGCCGTACTCAAGGCATAGAGGGTACTACGCCTGGTTTCCTGCGTCTGATACTCCAAAGCCGCGATTCGATGAAGGCTTAGAACCAATCGTGCATACATATTCTGCTCTTGCATAGCAGCCCGGCGAAGATCACGGATCACAAACAAGCCGACTACGGTCACGGCGCAAAAAGTAAAAAAAAGCAACAGCGCCGAACTGTAACGCGAGAACCTGCCCCAGGCCTGCGGCGGGCCAGCGGTCCCGGGCACCGCTTCTCGAGGAGGGCGTTCTTTTTCTCTGCCCATGCTATTTGCCCTCCCGCGGCGGGACGTGCAGCTTATAACCCTTGTCCCCAGGAAGGCGTTCGTCGATCCGAATGACCTTGACGGTCTTATCCACATCCGAGGCCCGCAGATAACCGATCGCGCCGGGCACAAAATTGATGAACTTGCGAACGCCTTCCGGCGTTGACAGCGTCTTCGGCGAAACAAACACTTCCCCGGTAAACAGGCCATGCAAGAAATGATTGTTAAATTCGGTTTCGTTCATATGGTAGATGCTGCCGAGCACGGCATCGCGCTCCGGCCAGCCGCGCTCGAGCATCACCAGGGTAATGCGACGGCCGTTCGGCCAGTGTCCGCGTTCGCCCAGAAAAACTCGCCGCAAATCCGGCATGGCCAACTCGTCCACCGGGTTCGACAGATTGACCACAATCGCCAGGTTACGCTCCGCTGCGGAGGGCTCGGGAGCTTGCGGGAACTCAAAAGAGTAACCAAGCAGCGCTCGCCCGAGCAGAGCCGCAGCGACCAAGATGAGCAAAACATGTGCCCGGCGCCACATCGCGATCAATTTCTTAAAACGTGAATCCGATTTGCATTCCGAGGGCACTGACACCAGGCTGCTGCCTGAGGGCAGTGTAGTCATATTGCAGCTTTAGAGCCACCGACTCGCTCGCGTCAAAGCGCAGACCCACCGAAGGGCCTTGCCGCAGTTTTATATCCGGAAAAATCGGTTCCGAATTTGAGGCGTTTACATACTGATAGCGAAAATACGGCCGGTAGGAACCAAACTTCTTTGACAC
>JBPYDQ010000996.1:0-4841 GCA_051986135.1 Terriglobales bacterium
GGGTTCACTTCGATCGTGAATCGCGGAAACTCTTCCTATCATGCGTTTCAGCTCAAGGCCGAGAAGAAGACGTCTCACGGCCTCTATTTCCTGAGCGCCTACACCTTCAGCAAGAGCATCAACGACCAGCCGGAAATCTGCTGCAACTCACCCTGGCCTCAGAACAGCTACAACCTTGCCGCAGAAAAGGGACTTTCGGATTTCGATAACCGCCAGCGCTGGGTCACTAGCGTGGATTACGCTCTTCCGGTTGGGAAAGGTCAGCAGTACTTGAACCGGGGAGGAGTTGCGGATGCGGTCTTGGGTGGATGGCACCTGGGGGGCATCATCACCTTCCGTTCAGGCTTCCCGTTTTCGCCAATAATCAGCTACGACCCAACCAACACAGGTTCTCAGGGACTGATGCGTGCCCAACAAATCGGCAGTGGCCATGTCGCCAATCCGAACCCCAATCTGTGGTTTAACATCAACGACTTTCAGGATCCCACGTGCAATTGCTTCGGCAATGCGGGAAAAAACATTCTGGAGGGTCCGGGGGAGAAGGGCGCAGACTTGTCCGCCCGCAAGTTCTTCAACATTAACGAGCGGACCCGTCTCGAGTTTCGCGCAGAGTTCTTCAATGCCTTCAACCATCCTGTCTTTTCTCAGCCAGACAACAACATAGACGATGGCCCGGGCGCTGCTGGCGTGATCACCTCAACCGTGATACCGCAGCGTCAGATTCAGTTCGCTCTTAAGTTGAACTTCTGAAGTCCGGTCTCGCCCAGGGCTTGCCACAAAACAATCCCTGGGCAGTCAAACGATCGGCGAACGATGTATCGAAACCGGCAATGGAGCACCTGACGCGGAGCAGGAAGGCCGGCGTGTTTTCGCACGTGCACCTTGGCTCAGAGTGCGGTGTTAGTGAGAACTGGGTATGGGAAGGAAAGGAGAAAACAACAGCAATGCAGCGGAGAGACTTCCTAAAGAGTGGTCTGGCATTGGCAGTGACTGCAGAACTCGGAAAGAGCCAAGCGCATGGATTTGTTTCCACTCACAATTGGGACAAATACGACTTTGGTTCCGGTCCGCCTGTGCCCAATCGCCTCAACCAGGGTCCATTCCCACAGTACCCGCCCGACGCCGTTATACCAACTGACGAAGTAGTCATGACCACCACTGCTTCGGAAGATGTCGTGCCCAACTTCGGCAAGGGACTGATTACCTACATTACGGCCGACATGGGCGCTGACGAAATTAAATCGGACAATGTTCCACAAGCGATTGAGGAATTGGTCGACTTCCCTCTGGGACAGCAGCTTTATATCCGTCCGACCTGGCGGGAAGTCGAACCGCGACCGGGACGGCTCGAGCTTCCGGAATATTTGAAACTTGTTTTTGATTTGGCGAAGAAGAACAACAAGCGCATTGGCCTGCGAATTCAGATGAGCGCGCCGGATTACACCCATTCGGCTGCGCTGCCGGACTTCGTTCTCGACAAAGTCCCTAAAGTCGATCTGGTGCTCAGCCCGAACGAAAATAGCGCGGCTGCACAGCGGTACTTGAAGAATCCGCACGCGCGCTACCAGCCCCGGTTCGACGATCCATTTTTCCAGCAGTCATTCAAAGAATTAGTCGGACTTCTGGCGGCGGAATTTAACGGCAATCCTCTCATCGAGTTCGTCGACACGTTCATGTATGGCTTCTGGGGCGAAGGCCACACTTGGCCGTTTGGCAACAATCCGTTTCCTGATTACCCGACTGCCGAGCGGACCTGGATCAGCATGCTCGAAGTCCAGCTCGAGCATTTCACGAAAACCCCTCTGCTGACCAACACACAACCCGACTACAGCCGGGTTGGCAACTCCGAACTCGTAGACCGTACGGTTCGCAGCAACAACTGGATTCGAAGCGACACCATCTTCATCGAGAACGAACAGATCGAATCGCTGAGTAATCGTCCGCCCTGGGTAGGTGCAGTGCTCGAGCAACCGCTTCCCGGCAAGCCTCCTGATCCCGAAGCCGGACACGAAGGCATATCGCCGGCCGAGAACATGATCTCGCACGTGATGGACGTAGGCCCGAATTACTGGTGCCTTTGGAACTTTCACCAGATCAATCCCAAAACTCTGATGGCCTACTACCAGGCGTCGCCCAAATGGTTTGATCAGATCAATCGCCGAATTGGATATCGCGTGCGGCCGACGATGATCTGGAGCTATGAGGATAGAGGGTACTTAGGGCTGATCGTCGGCTTCGCCAATGATGGCATTGCCGGGGTCCCGGGAGTCCTACGGGTCACCGTAGAGAGCGAGGACGGAAAGCCACTCAAGAGTGGGTGTCTCGATGCCGGGTACCCTCTGCCGGGGAAAATTCGGCAGGCGCAGTTCGTGTTGCCGAACGGAACCAACTGGAGGGGACTGAAGCTCCGGGCTGAGATTGAGGTGAAGGGGGTACGCTACCCTGTGCGGTGGGCGTGTCACCAAGAACTGAACGGGGATGGCTCGCTTACTCTGCGTCCGAACCTCCGGCAGCAGGTATGACGGGAATAGCTGGTCCAGACATCGGCTTTGTTCACCTTCAACCGTAAGGGCGCGGGGAGGGCACCAAAAATGCGCAGGCGAGATTTTCTCAAGGCCGGAGCAGCTCTCGCAGGAACAAGTAGTCTAATTGCATCGCGGCCGATATGGGCTGACGTCGAGGATCACATGTGGGAGGGCTACGATTTCGGTTGCCCTAAGGTGGCAAATCGGCTTGATCAGGGGCCGTTCGGAGTCACTCAGGATCAAGGCTGGTTCACGATCTTCAGCACGCAACCCTCCCAGGAGCACATCCGCAATTTCGGCACAGGTTTCGTCGGCTACACATGGGAAGAGAACGGCCCAGCGCTGCCGGTGCAGTGCGGACAAGAAACGCTGGAGCACGCTGTCGAGAAGATGGCGTCCCTGCCCTTCACGGATGTTTTGTACATCCGTTGCGACTGGCGGGATGTGCAGACCAGTCCCGGCAAGCTACAACTGGCGCCCGTTTGGGAAGCGACCTTTGACGCGGCCAAGCGTCACAATCTGGGTGTCGGGTTTCGTGTCCAGCTTTCCAGTCCAAATATCCAGCCACAGAAGCTCTCGCTTCCGGACTTTTTGAAGGATAAGGTTCCCATCGTCAACATTGGACACAAATCCAAGGCGCACCGGGTGGACTTCGATTTCTATGAGCCGCGCTATGACTCGCCGGAGTTTCAGAAGGCTTTTACCGAACTGAATGAGCTTTTAGCGACTCGGTTCGACGGCGATCCCCATCTGGAATTCATGGATCTGATGATGTACGGCTTCTGGGGTGAAGGTCACACCAACGATATACCTAATCCCTTCCCCGACTATCTCACAGCCGAGAGAACATTCGTTCACCTAACGCAGTTGCAGATCGAGGCCTGGAAGAAAACTCCGCTGGTTGTGAACACGCAACCCGATATCAGCAACGTGGGCAATCGTCAAGTGCAGGATCTGGCGGTGCGCGCCGGATGCTGGTTGCGCTCGGACAGTCTGATTATGGATGAGCCCATCCAGATCGAGGAACTTGGGCACCGACCGCCGTGGATTGCGACCGTGCTCGAAGATGGTGGCAATCGCCACTATGTGCTCCCTGAATTGGCCCCCGAGGAGCAAGCTTGCCTGAGGAAGTTATCGCCCACGATGCTTAGGTTTGTGGGACGGGACAACGAGACTCAGTCTGGGGATGACTACCCTAATCGGCCCGGTGGGCGGATGGACAGCCCATATCGCGAGAGTGCGGGTTATCACGCGCTGGATATCGCCACGAACTATTTTGGCCTCTGGACCGAGCCTGACAATGTGCGGCGCTACTACGACAAGTATCCGGACTCCTTGCGCGCAATGGAACAAAGACTGGGGTACCGGGTGCGGCCATCCCTGGTCTGGCAACGAAAACGCTATGACACGATGGAGTTAATCGTAGGCATCGTCAATGACGGAGTCGCCGGAGTACCCGGTGTTCTTGGTGTTTACGCCGAGACTCCGGATGGCCGGGTCAAAGTTGGAGGAAATCTTGATCGAGGTCAGCCGTACGCAGGCAAGCTTCGTCAGGCTTCCATCATTCTGCCGAAAGGTCTCGACGGACAGCCGCTCAATTTGCGTGCTGAATTGGAAGTCAAGGGCGTGCGGCGTCCGGTGCACTGGGCTTGTCACCAAAAAACGAATCCAGACGGTTCACTCACTATTCGTCTAAAGAAGGGGAGCGATCCCAACTGGGCAAAGGGAGTGTAGCTGCCTTTTCACCAGCGTGGTTCGGCAGCAAATCGAAACCATGCCCACGGATCGCGCTCGCCCCATTGGGCATCACCGTTCGCTGGGCGGCGATTTTCTTGACTTGTACGCCATTCCTGGCTGATAGTTGGCCAACACTGGAAAGGACGGGTCGAATTGCGCGTTCTGATTTCCGGGACTGTACCGGCCCGCAAAGCTCAGCTGCCGGTTGAGCTCGACGGCGTCTGTTGCTCGGGGTCCGGCTGGAGCAGGGCGCAACATCCCTGGTTATTATGTTCTCCATGAAATCAGGTTGCGCCAAGGGTTTCTTCTATGCGCTGTTATTCTGGGCCACAATGTCGACGGCGCTATCCATCAAATCTCCTGAAGTGCATGCCGATGGAACGGTCAGTTTCCGGCTCCTGGCGCCCGCTGCAAAAAAGGCCGAGGTTCACATCGAGCTGGCCTCCGGCGTGAGTACGTTGGCCATGAGCAAAGATGCCAGCGGCCTGTGGTCGGCTACGAGCGCGCCGCTCAGGCCAGACGTGTACAGCTACAAATTCTCCCTGGATGGACTTGAGATCGTTGACCCCAATGTACACG
>JBPYDQ010000997.1:0-3533 GCA_051986135.1 Terriglobales bacterium
TGTGACGGACCGGTGTGAGTCACACCGTGGCAGCCCATAAAACTAAGCATCACAACCGCGAGAAGAGCGAGAGCAGCACACAACGACCAGCGCACAGTCAGACCTCCTGAGCTGCTCTTTCGATGGCTGGGCGGAGTGGCCCGTTGTGCAGTAGGTTTCCGGGGTGAGTTCAGGTAAATTTGGCGGGCTACTACAGCAGAGATGCTACCGAATTTAGAATATTCGATGGGTTCTGGATCACGTCTACCCGGCTCCTGAACCTGGCAAGCCCCTCTCGGCTAGACTTCCGCGGTATGGCATAAGAGCATATGGACGAGAAAACCGGACTAGGATATTGGGCACAACGCGTGCTTGCGGAACTTGCGAACGTTAATCGCAATTTCGATCCCGATCCAGTGCACGACTTGAGGGTGGCGATCCGCCGGTGTCGCTCGATGGCCGACTCTCTTCTCGCTGTGGATCCGGATCCCGGATGGAAACAACTGAAGAAACTAGCGAAAGGGCTGTTCAGCCGCCTGGGCGATCTGCGCGACGTGCAGGTCATGGAGGAATGGGTAGCCCGTCTCGGTGAACCGGGCGACCCGGTTCGTAGCTTTCTTCTCACCTTGCTTGCCAGCCGGGAAGCGCAACTCAAGAATGATGCTCAAAATGCGGTGCTTACCTTCGATCAGAAATATTGGCAGTCGTTGTCCCAGCGGCTGGCGCCGCGCACGCGGGCAATCCCGCTGGAGGGCCTGGTGTTTCAGCATATGGCCGTCGAGCGGTGGCAACAGGCTCATGAGCTGCACCGCCAGGCCCTGCGTAACCGGACGCAGATTGCGTTGCACCGGCTGAGAATCGGATTGAAGAAGTTCCGCTACACGCTGGAGAATTTTCTCCCGCAGCGACACAGGAAGTGGGGAGTGGATTTAAGAAACCTGCAAGATCTTTTGGGAGATATCCACGACATGGATGTGCTGGCCGGCATTCTCCGAACCTGCACCGGTCTACAGCCAGAAGAACGCGAGCTCTGGATAAAGAAAATTCACCAACAACGAAAGGAACGGCTGGAAAAATATCGTGAAAAGATGCTCGGTCGCCACTCGCTATGGTGCACCTGGCGAGAGGACCTGCCCGCCGGCACTAGCCTCGAAGAGGCTGCATTTGCTCGTCTCGGCACCTGGGGAGCATTTCTGGATCCTGACATCAAGCACTCCAAACACGTCGCGCAGTTAGCGCTCGAGCTTTATGACGGGCTGGCCCGAGACGACATCTTTCGTTCGAGCGAGAAACAGCGGCGCATTCTGGAAACTGCGGCTCTCCTGCACGATGTTGGCATAGCCAAAGGTAATCGTGCCCATCATAAACAATCCTATCGGCTTATCCGGAAGATGACGGTCCCCCTCGGTTGGACGCCGCTGGAATTGCGCGCCGCCGGTGCTGTGGCCCGTTATCATCGGGGTGCACTGCCTAGTCGGGAGCACAAATGTTTGAGACAACTGCCGCCGGCTGTGCGTCCCCTCGTCATCCGATTGGCTGGCGTCCTGCGCCTGGCCAATGCCTTCGATCTGTCCCATGACGGAAAAGTTCGTTGCCTCCAAGTCGAACGGAATAATGGAACTGTCGTTATCCACCCTAAGGGCTACAGTCCGACGGGGCCGACCGCCGAACGCATTGCGGCTGCACGCTATCTGTTGGAAGCGAGTTGTCAGATAGCGGTCGTTGTCCGTGCGACCAAGCGAACTGCGCTTCTCGAGACCAGCTAAGGACTCCTACATTTTGAGCGGATTACTGCGACCAAATACCGTGGTATTGTCGCTCGGCGCACGCTGCTTTCCCGTGTAATCCACAGTTCGGCCGAGAGAATCAACCCCTAGTCACAAAGTTTTAACATCCGATTCAAACGGCTGAAACACACGCTGTGTACCTTCAACCTCCTTGACGTTTAAGCCGTCACCACACTCGGAGGAACAAATGTCAAAGGAAATGCCAGAATCCACAACTTTCAGAAGAGCCCTCGCCTTACTGACCGCACTTGTCGTTGCGCTTGGACCATGTACCGCGCCGGTTTATGCGGCAACTCGTTCCGATGGCTCGGCCCCGATTCAACACCTGGTAGTCGTGTTCCAGGAGAACATTTCATTCGATCACTATTTCGGAACCTACCCCAATGCCGCCAATCCTGCCGGCGAGCCGCCGTTCTTTGCCAACCGGCGTACCCCGACCGTGAACGGCTTTACCAATGCGCTGTTGAACAACAATCCCAACCTGAACCCGGCCAATGGAGCAGGTGCCACGAATCCATTTCGCTTGGACCCAACCCAGGCGGTTACCACCGACCAGGATCATGATTACACGGCGGAGCAAAAGGCCTTTGATATGGGATTGATGGATTTGTTTCCGCTCAATGTGGGAACGGCGGGACCGCCACCATCAGGCGCGCCCATTACGAGCACCACCGGTTTGAATATGGGTTATTTTGACGGCAACACGGTGACAGCCCTATGGAACTACGCCCAGCGCTTCGCGATGAGTGACAACTCCTACAGCACCACCTTTGGCCCCTCAACTCCCGGCGCAATCAATTTGATTTCAGGTCAAACCAACGGCGTCATCGCCACGCTGAATGGCACGGGTGACGAAGTCGATGGTGGTGCCGGATCGCTTACCGTGATCGGTGATCCGGATCCAATCGGCGACACTTGTTCCAACCCGACCCGAAACCAGGTGCAAATGGGGGGGACGAACATCGGCGACCTGTTGAGCGCTGCTGGCGTGAGCTGGGGATCGTTTATGGGCGGTTTCAATCTTGCCACTGTAAACGGCAATAAGACCACGGGCTGTTCGCGGAGTTCCACGGGTCTGTCCGGTACGACCAACGACTACATTCCTCACCACGCCTGGTTCCAATATTACGCGTCAACCGCAAATCCCAACCACACCCGTCCGGCATCGGTTGCGGAAATCGGAAACCCGGGTCCCGCCAACCATGGTTACGATCTTGAGGACTTCTTCACCGCCGTTCGGAGCCGCAATTTTCCCGCGGTTAGCTTTATCAAAGCACAGGCCTACCAGGATGGACATGCCGGTTATTCGAATCCGCTCGACGAGCAGACCTTCCTGGTGAATCTGATCAATTTTCTCCAAATGCAACCAACATGGAAAAGCACAGCGGTCGTGGTCATGTACGATGACTCCGACGGTTGGTACGATCACCAGATGGGACCGATCGTGAACCAATCCACCGGCCCGGCAGATGCACTCACCGGACTCAACGCCTGCGGCACCGCCAGCACGGCGCTTCCAGGAATTGATCCGGGAAATCAGCATGCCCTGGGTCGTTGCGGATACGGTCCGCGTCAACCGTTCCTGGTGATTTCTCCCTGGGCACGATCGAATTTTGTCGATCATACAGTGACCGACCAAACCTCCGTGCTGCGCTTTATCGAGGACAACTGGCTGGGTGGACAACGGATTGGACAGGGATCTTTTGACGCGATTGCCAGTTCTATCTCTCAGATGTTTGACTTCCACAGTCCGAGCAACAGCGGTCG